>JASHQP010000393.1 GCA_030039095.1 Streptosporangiaceae bacterium | reverse complement strand
CTACGGCGCCACCGGCGGCGTCGCCGTGGTGGCCGGCCAGCTGCTCGGCGGCCTGCTGGTGTCGGCCAACATCGCCGGGATGAGCTGGCGGCCGATCTTCCTGGTCAACGTCCCGGTCGGGATCGCCGGCCTGATCCTCGCCTCGCGCCTGGTGCCGGACACCCGCTCCGACGACCCAGCGCCGATCGACCGGCGGGGCACGCTGCTCCTCGGCTGGGCGACGCTGGCGCTGCTGATCCCGCTCACCGAGGGCCGCTCTCTCGGCTGGCCGCTGTGGACGATCGCGCTGCTGGTCACCGCGCCGGTGGCTTCGGTCGCGTTCGTCAGGGCGGAGCGGGCGACGGAAGAGCGGGGCGGGGTGCCGCTGGTCCCGATCTCGCTACTGCGCGTGCCCAGCATGCGCCGCGGCCTGCTGCTCGCGGTTCCGTTCTTCACCGGGTTCGGCGGGTTCATGTTCGTGATCGCGCTGACCCTGCAGGACGGCAGCGGGATCACCGCGCTCGACGCGGGCGTGATCC
Organism: Streptosporangiaceae bacterium; assembly: GCA_030039095.1. The sequence continues at coordinate 3,278 of JASHQP010000393.1, read as the reverse complement.
TGGTTCCGATGGCGCTGGGCTTCCTGGTCGCCTCGCTGTCGACCGCCCGGCTGCTGCCGAGATTCGGCCGGAACCTGCTGACCGCTGGCGCGCTGATCCAGTCGGCCGGGCTGCTCGCGGTCATCGGCGAGCTGGCCAGGTCGTGGCCGCATCCGGGCGCGCTGTGGATGGCTCCGGGCATGCTGGTGCTCGGGATCGGGCAGGGACTGATCATGAGCCCGCTGTTCGGCGCCGTGCTCTCCGAGGTTCCGGCGCGCAAGGCCGGGGTGGGCAGCGGCGTGCTGGCCACCACCCAGCAGAGCGCGCTCGCGCTGGGCGTGGCCACGCTCGGCAGCCTGTACCTGACGATCGCCGTCCCCGGCTCGGTCGGCCCGGACGTCGCGGCCAGGGTCATCCTCTTCATCCTGATGGTGAATGCGCTCGGCGTCGGCGTCCTGAGCCGGAGCCTGCCCGCCATGGGCCGTGCTCGCTGATGCCGGCCGGGACCCGGCCCAGGTCCGGGTAGCGGGTATCGGCGTCAGCGCAGCTGAGGGAGGCGTAGCGTAACTCGGGCACATTTGCGGGGTAAAGCGGAGGCCCGGTGAGCACCGTCTCTTCGACTGTCGAGCAGGTCGTCGCGTGGCGGCGGTAGCTCCATCGGGCCCGGGCCGCGGGGACACCGGGGAGCACCCGGCCAGCGGGCCCGCGCTGGGCAGCGCGAGGGAATCTGGCGAGGTGCGGCAGGCGGCGCAGCGGCAGCCCGTGGATCTGCGCCGCGGCGCGGCGTGGCTGATCTTGTGCTGCTACCTGGCCGCGGCGGTGGCGGTGACCGCCCGGCTGTGGGTCGACCCAGCGGGACGGCTGCAGGTCGGTGACCCTCACGACGTCGACCTGTTCGCCTGGTACATGCGCTACGCGGCGACGGCGGTCAGCCACGGCCGGCTGCCCGCGCTGGTCACGACCGCGCTGAACCCGCCGCAGGGCGTCAACCTGATGTGGAACACCTCGTTTCTGCTGCCCGGGATCGTGCTGGCCCCGGTGACGTTGCTGGCCGGGCCCCAGACCAGCCTCACCGTGATGCTGACGATGAGCCTGGCCGGATCGGCCGCGGCCCTGTTCTTCGTGCTGCGGCGGTGGGGGGCGAGCAACTCGGCGGCCGCGCTCGGCGGGGCGGTGTACGGGTTCTCTCCGGCCATGATCAACTCCGGGATAGGCCACTACCACCTGGTGTTCGCGGTGCTGCCGCCGCTGATGATCCACGCGCTGCTGCGGCTGCTCACTGGGCGCGGCAAGGCCGTGCGGACCGGCGCCTGGCTCGGCGTGCTGGTCGGCGCGCAGCTCTTCATCGGCGAGGAAATGCTCGTCTACACCGCTGTGGCCTGCCTGGTGCTGACGGTGGCGCTCGCGGTGCAGCGGCCCCGGGCCGCGATCGAGCGGGCCGGGCCGGTCGTGCTCGGGCTGGCCGTGGCGCTCGCGGCCGCTCTGGTGATCGCCGGGCACGCACTGTGGGTGCAGTTCCACGGCCCGCTCACCGAGCGGGGCGCGGCGGAGTTCTTCTGGTCGACCAATCTCAGCTTCTTCGTCAGTCCCACCGGGAACGTGCTTTTTCACACCTCGGCCGGCGCGCTCGCCGCGGAACACACCCACCTGGGTACGCCGGAGGTCCTGGCCTACCTTGGCTGGCCGCTGCTTGCCGTTGTGGTCCTGGCGGCGATCTGGTTCTGGCGGGACGCGCGGGTCCGCGCCGCCGCCATCACGTTCGTGGCTCTGGAACTGTTCAGCCTCGGAGCCGGCAGCCAGCCCTACGTCTCGGGAAAGCTGCTGCCGTGGCACTGGCTGGCTGGCCTGCCCGGCCTCAGCTCGCTGCTGCCCGACCGGTTCGCAATCCTGGCCGACGGCGCGGTCGCGGCGGTACTCGCGTTCGGGCTGGACCGGGCGCGGGCCTCGCTGCGGAACCGGAACCGGGACCGGGAACGGGGCTGGGTGCGGCGGGCGGCCTGGATCCCGGCCGTGGCCGCCGCGGCGGCCGTCGTGCCGCTGATCCCGCTGCCGTACCAGACGGCCCCGGTGTCGGCGGTGCCGGCTGGCTGGCAGGCTGCCTTCGCCCGGCTGCGGCTCGAGCCGGACGCCCGCGTGCTCGTGGTGCCGATCCCGAACGTCGGTCACACGATGGCGATGCGGTGGCAGGCCGACACCGGGGAGCCGGGCTCGATGATCGGCGGCTACTACCTCGGGCCCGCCCCGGGCACCCGGCAGGCGATGTTCGATCCCATGCCGGCCAGGTCGACGGCGCACTACCTGGACAAGATCTGGGCGGGGGTCCGGCCGCTGAACAGCGCCGCCGTGGCGTCGATCCGGGCCGCCCTGGCTGTCTGGCGGCCGGCCGCGGTGGTCGCGGTCACGAGCCCGGGCTCGCCGACCGGGCGGGTCCTGATCAAGCTGCTGGGCAAGCCCGGCTTCCGCGGCGGCGGCGTGCTCGCCTGGCGGCGCTAGGCCCGCGGGTCGAGCAACTCAGCGAGGTGCCGGGCGTGCCAGCCGGCCAGCTGGCTCGCCTGCGTGCGGCAGGAGAACCCGTCGGCCAGCAGCACCGTCCCCTCCGGCGCCTGCCGCAGCGCGGGCAGCAGCGCGTGCTCGGCCACGGCCACCGACACGTCGTAGTGCCCTCGCTCCATGCCGAAGTTCCCGGCCAGCCCGCAGCATCCGGCCAGCGTCTCGACCTGCGCCCCGGCGGCCCGCAGCACGGCCAGGTCGGCGTGGTAGCCCATGACCGCGTGCTGATGGCAGTGCGGCTGGGCGATGACGCGCCGTCCGGCGAGCCGGCCGTGAAGCCAGGACAGGTCGGCCCCCGTGAGCAGCGTCTCGGCGAGGGTCCGGGTGGCCGCCGCGACGGCACGGGCCCGCGGGTCGCCGTCCAGCAACTCGGTGAGGTCGCCGCGGAGCGCGGCGGTGCAGGACGGCTCCAGGCCCACGATCGTCATGCCTGCCTCCACATAACCGGTGAGGGCCTCCACGGTCGCGCGCAGCCGGGCCCGGGCCCCCCGCAGCTGGCCTGTGGAGATCCAGGTCAGGCCGCAGCACGGTGAGCCGTCCGGCACGGTGACCGCGAACCCGGCCTCGGCGAGCACCGCCTCGGCCGACCCGGCTATCTGCGGCGAGAACGCACCGGTGAAGGTGTCGGCCCAGAGCACCACCGGCCGGCCGGATCCCGGGCCGCCGACCCGGGCGGGAGCGGCCTCCCCGCCAGGCCGGGCACGCGGGGCAGGCCGGGCACGCGGGGCAGGCCGGGCACGTCGGGCACG
>JASHQP010000392.1 GCA_030039095.1 Streptosporangiaceae bacterium | reverse complement strand
GCCAGGACAGCGACGGGAACTCCGCGACGGTGGCGACGTGCTCGCCGTCCTCGGCGGACCACGAGACCCGGTAGGTGTAGTGGGTTGCGTCAGGCATCGTCGTCACCCTCCTCATTCTTCCCGGCTTGCAGCTTGGCGATTGCGCCGAGCACCTGCCGAACTTGGTACGCCTTGGCGTTGCCGTCCTTGCCGCGCTGGTCGTCCCTGCGGCCTCCCGAGCAGGCGGCGGAACTGCTGGAGGACCTAGTCGACGGAGCCGACGCCCGGGAGGCGGTTGCCGAGCTGCGGGTGCTGAGCCTGTCCCCGCTGAGGAACTCTGGGCCGAGTTCGGCGTCGATCAGTGGACGCTATACCGGAGGTCAGGCAGCGTGGGTCTCGAAGCCGACTGAGCCCAGGTCGTGGCCTGGGGTGAGGCGAACGTCGGCGTCGAGGGCAGAAGCCAGACGGCGAAGCAGGGCGACGGTTGGCTCTGTGCCGCCCTCCTCGATGCACTCGACCTCATCTACGGTCATGCCCGCACGCGTAGCGAGTTCGGCCACCGTCATCGACAGAGCGGTGCGCCGGTCGTAGACGGCCTTGCCGAACGCTAGCGCTTCACGTATGGCGATCCGTTCGGGGTCATCGGCCTCGGCAGCCGGCTGCACCCAACGGGTGTGGTAGCCGGTCATCATGACTGCCTCTCGTAGGTCTGTTCCGTCGGGCGGCGGTGTTCGCTCTCGCAGGCCTGTTGGGCGCGGACAGCCCGTTCGATCTGCCGCTGGTCGTGCTGACGAGTCTTGTGGAACACGGTCAGCATCACGATCACGCCATCTGGTCTGCACCAATACGTTACCCTGACCGCCACCCGGGCAAGCCGAAGCCGCAGTTCCCAGACCTGGCCTTCCAGGTGATTGGACCATGGGCCGCCAAGTCCAGTGCCCTCCTCCGCTAGCAGCCCGGCGACTTCATCGACTCGCTTGTAGTCAGAATCACTGAGGCTGTCCAGCCATTCGCAGACCTCGGGCTCCAGCTCAAACCGGTGTAAATTCCGCTTTGTGGCGGTCATGCGGGTGAGGCTACCGACGACTGCCGACAATCCTCGTCGACCGGTTGCCGGAGGCGGGGAAGTGCGCCAGCAGCAGCTAATGGACGACGTCCGGTACGCGTTCGGCGCGCGATTCGGCCGCGACGACTCGTTCCAGCCCGCCAATATCCGGGCCATCTACGACGACGAGTCCCACAGCACGGTCGTGGTGCTGTGGGAGAGCCAGCGGGGTGACGCGCGCAGGTAGGCCAGCCGGAGGATGCGTCGATGAATACGCCGACGGTGGATCGTCTTAGCGTGCGCCAGGGTTTCTGCGGAAGGAGTGCCGTGCTGAGGCAGGTCGCGGAGGGTGTGCTGATCCACGAGAGCGAGTTCTGCCAGAGCAACGCCGTTGCTGTGCAAGGCGGGGCCGGCGTGCTGCTCATCGACCCCGGAGTGCTCGGCGACGAAATGGCCTGCCTCGCGAGCGACCTTCGCGAGCTCGGCCAGCCCGTTGCGGCAGGGTTTTCCACGCATCCGCATTGGGATCACCTGCTCTGGCACGCCGGGCTCGGCGCGGCGCCTCGTTACGGCACGGCCCGCTGCGCGGCCACTATCCGGGCCCGGCTGCCGGACCCGGGCTGGAAGGACTTCGTCGCCAGGCTGATACCGCCGGACATCGCCGGCCAGGTGCCGCTGGACCTGCTCGGCCTCATCACCGGCCTGCCCGCCGCAACGGCGCGCATTCCCTGGGATGGCCCTGACGTGCGGATCATCGAGCATCAGGCGCATGCCCCGGGCCATGCGGCGCTGCTGATCGAGGAGCGCGGCGTCCTCGTCGCCGGCGACATGCTCTCCGATGTGCTGATCCCGATGCTCGACCTGACCAGCACCGCGGACCCGGTCGGGGACTACTTCGCCGCCCTGCGGCTGCTCGAGGGCGCGGCGGGGGGCGTCGACGTCCTCGTCCCGGGTCACGGGTCCATCGGCGGAGCTGATCAGGTGCTCCCGCGGATCGAACAGGATCGCGCGTACGTGCATGCCCTGCGCGACGCAGCTGTTCACGCCGATCCGCGGATCGGCCCGTCGGCCACGTTCGATTGGATGTCCGGCGTGCACGAACGGCAGCTACAGCAGCTCGCCCGCAGAACAGAACGCGACGGGACGCCCGGATAGAGATCCGCTGCCGCGCAGCCAGTCAGGCGGCGAAGATCTTCTGGCGGTGCCAGTCGAGGTACTTGCGCGCGGGCGGCTGGGCGCCGGCGGGGAGCAGCAGGGTCTCGAGCAGCGGAGGCCGGCCGTAGTACTGCCTGGCCAGCGGATCAGCCACGGTGGCGTCGGACAGCGAGCGGGCAGCATGAATCCGCAGCCCGCCGTTCACAGCGAGCAGGCCGGTGTCAAAGGCCACATCATGGGCCGGGCAGGCGGCAAGGCCGTTACGCGGGTCAAGGCGCTCGGTGGGCGTGCTGTCCTTCCACGGCTCGAGGTGCCCGGCCAGCAGCATCCTCCTGGCGCCGAACGCCGCGGGCGCCAGCCCGCAGAACACGCACCGGCTGCCGCAGTTCGCCAGCACCTGCTGCGCGAACACATACTGGCCCACCCGGGCCGCCGCGAGCAGGATCCGCTCGGTCTCGAGCGGTGACAAGCCACCGTGGCTGTCGGCGTCACGTTCAAGCTGGTCCCGAAGGCTCTGCTCCAGGACCGACAGATCAAGCTCCTGGCCGCCAGCCTCTGCGCTGGGCGTGGTCAGATGGCCAGCGGCCAGCAGACCTCGGTACGCCACTGGGTGGTGTCCGGGGTGTCGAGGGGGTCGGTGAGGTAGCGTTCCCGCACCGGGCCGCTGCCGTCGCGGCCGTGCTCGGCGGCGTAGGTGCCGAGCGCTGCGTAGGTGCGGTCGACGTCACGGTGGGCGCCGGCGTGCAGCGCGACGGCGAACCGGCCAGCGGGAAGCTCCCAGCGCGCACCCGTGCCGTCGAGTGCAGGCGAGTCCCGGACGGGCAGGTAGACCCGGGCGTGCCCGGCGTCCTGGGTGAACAGCTCGTCGTCGAAGAGGCCGCCAACCGGCCCGGCCTGCTGGAGACCGGCCGCCGCGGCCATCGCCCGCAGCCGGGCGAGGGTGCCCCACCACCAGGAGGCGACGTCCTCCCTCGTCACGTCCGCGGCGGCGGAGATCGCGGGCCCGCCCTCGAGCATCCGCTCTTCGATGGTGACGGCCACCGGGGCGCCCTCGAGCATCCGGCGCAGTGAGTCGACCGCTGCCTCGGTCTGCCGCAACTGCTCGCGCATCCGGTCGAGGTGGCCGGCGCCCCGGCCGCGTCCGGCTATATCGGCGCCCTGATCTTGTGCGCCGCAGCCACCTGCACCGGCGCCCTGCTGGCCAGCGCCACCCCGCGCAAGAATCGCCGTTAGCCCGTCAGGGCCGGGCCGAGCCGCTAGCCCGGCCCGGCCCTGGCTCCCGGCGGCCGGGCGGCGGCCGTCGCTATCTGCTATCTACTGCACACGTCTGGTGAGAGCGCCGTAGTCTGTCGGAGTGCTGGCCGGTCCACCGCCTCCTCGCATCGTTGATGCCCATCATCACTTGCTCAACCTGGAGCTTCTCGAGTACCCGTGGATTTCCCGGCGGGACCGGGCCCTCGGGGCGCTGCTGGACAACTACTTCGACATCGCTCACGACTACGGCATCGACGACTACCGCAGGGATGTGGCAGATGCGCCGGTCATGTCGGTGGCCAGCGAGTTCGGGGCTGCCGACGGCGTGGCCGAGGCTGCCTGGGTGCAGCGCTGCTCGGAGTCCTCGGGCTTCCCCACCGCCTTCATCGCCAGCGTTGACCTCGCCGCGCCCTCGGTGGCCGACACCCTGGCCCGATACCGGGACCTCCCGGTCGTCCGTGCCGTCCGCCAGCCGTTGTACTGGTCTGCCGACCCGCTGCGACGGCTGGGGGCGCGTCCGGATTACCTCACCGACCCGGCATGGTGGCGGGGATTCGAGCGCGTGGCCGCACAAGGGCTGGTCTGGGACCTGCTCGTCTACGATGAGCAGCTTCCGGCGGCCCACGAACTGATCCGGGCGTTTCCGCAGACCCCCATCGTGCTGGAGGCCATCGGCTGGCCACTGGATCACAGCAAAGACGGGTTCGCGCGATGGCAGGAGCAGCTCCGGGAGGTGAGCCAGTTCCCCAACGTGACCCTCAAGCTGCAGGGTCTGGCACTGCTGTTCGGGCCGTCAGCCGACGCGCTGCGCCCGTGGGTACGCGCCGCCATCGACGTGTTCGGAGCCCAGCGGTGCATGTTCGCCACCCACTTCCCGGTCGACCGGCTCCTGTGGCGCTTCGGCGATCTGGTCCGCGCGCTTCAGGCCATCCTCAGCGACCTGAGCGCCGAGGACCAGCACGCGTTCTTCTCCGGATCCGCACAGCGCCAGTACCGGCTGGCGTAGCTGGCATGGTTCCGGCTACCCCGATTGCTCCCGGTCCGGTTGCCATGCACGGTGACGCCTGCGCTTCCGCCAGTGTGGCGAGTAGCGTTGGCTCGCGTGATTCCTCCGTCTCTGGCGGACGTCGCCGCCGATCTCGCCGATGCTGCGCTGGCATGCCCCGCGCTGGTCCGCGCCCGCAAGCTGGCCGGCTGGGTCGGGCCGGGCAAGGAGCTGACATCTTCGGGGGTGCTGCGCCCCGCGCTCGTGGCCGAAGCGTGCGGAGTGCTGGACATCCGCTTGCCACGCGCCCGGGTGCGCAGCGCGCTGGACGTGCACGAACTCATGGGCGACTGGGCCGCGGCCGTTGACGCTGGCTTCATCGTTGCCGAGGGGCGCCGCGCGTATGCCACCTCTGCGATGAGAGCGGGCCCGGACGCGGAACGCGTGCTGAACTGCTGGGTGCAGGCAGCAGCGGGAGCAATCGGTGCGGACGAGCCATGTGCAGGCTGCCTGGCCGTCCTGATCGAACTCGGCCAGAGCGAACGGCCGCTGTCGCTGGACGAGCTGGCCAACGCCGTCGCGGCTGCAGAACCGGACGTGCCGGGCGGTGAGCCGTGCCCCGATTGCGGCCGCGTTCACGCCCCGGCGGATCTGCTCGGTATCGGGGATCTCCTGGACGACGAGGATCCGGGCGAACCGGACTCCGGCGAGCACGCCGAGGCAACGGTCGAGACCTTGCTGGCATTCGGAGCCGTGGACAGTTCGGGCGAGCTCGTGCGGCCCACGCCGCTCGGCTCACTCCTGGCTGCCGTGGTATTCGCGGGCTACGCCCCGCCGCCGGAAGCCGACGCGAGCGCGGTGATGGCGCTGAGCAGCGACGTCCCGCTGCCGCTGGCGGTGAAGCTGGCCGGGCCGTGGCTGGCAGCGCGGCCCGCGGATGCCGCGGTCAGGGAACTGCTGACCTTCGCCGAATCGGCCGACGGCGCGGAACGCATAGCCGCGCTGGCTTTCGCCGACGAAATCGGGCCGGACGCGGCGGCGGCCTGGCGGGAGTGGGCGGAGCAGCCGGGCTTTGGCGCCTACGCCCGGCAGTGGCTGGCCGACCTTGGAGAGCCGGTGACCCAGGATCCCGCGGACGAGGGGTGGCTGGTCACCGAGGCGCTCAGCATCATCCTGGACACCCTCCCGGACACGGTGCCGCCGCTGCTGCTGGCCGAACTGCTCAGCCAGCAGACCGGGCTCGACATTGCCGGGATGCTCGCCACGCTGCGCGGTTCTGGCCACCCGGCTGCGGCCCGGGTGGCAGCGCGCCTGACCGGCCGGCCAGAACCGGTGCCATCCCCGGCCGGCCTTGCCAGGACGGACCCGGCGCACGCGGGCACCGGGCGCCGGGCCGCAGCCCGCCGGCGCGCCGGCATCTTTCAGCTCAAGATCTCCCTGCGAGGGGTGTCGAAGCCCCCAGTCTGGCGGCGTGTGGCCGTTCCGGCTGACATAACGCTGGCGGACCTGCACGCGGTGATCGCCCGTGCGATGGGGTGGAACGGCGGCCACCTTCACGTGTTCGAAACCGGCTGGGCCGAATATGGCACGACCGGATACGACCTTGATCACATCGACGATTCACGGGTGTCGCTGTCCGACGTGCTCTCGGTGCCGGGAACCAAGCTTCGCTACACCTACGACTTCGGCGACGACTGGCGGCATGACGTCAAGCTGGAAAAGATTCTGCCGGAGGAGCCCGGCGGCACATATCCGTTCTGCCTGACGGGCAAGGGGAGATGCCCGCCTGACGACTGCGGTGGAACGTGGGGATACGCCGAACTCAAGGACGTCCTCGCCGACCCTGGTCATGAGCGTCATCAGGAGATGCTGGACTGGATGTGCCTGGTCTCGGCGGACGCGTTCGACCCCGCGGCGTTCTCCGCCGACGACGCCAACGCGAGGCTCGTCCGCGCGGCACCTGTCCGCTGACCGCCTTTCTGGCCAGACGAACACTGCCGCTCTGGCCAGATCGATACCCTGGCTGCGGCTATATTAACACAAGACTGGCGGCTAGATGAACGCTGGATGCTACGGTTGGTGTCATGCCACGCGTGCCGCCGTCCCCGATCGGCCGTATTCTTCCCCGGCGGGCTGCCGCTGTCGTCGAGCAGGCTCTCGCCGACACGCGCGTGGTCCTGGTGAACGGTGCACGGCAGTGCGGCAAGAGCACCCTGGCCGCCGAGATAGCCGACGCTCGCAATGGCCAGTGGCGCAGCCTTGACCGGGCGGCGACGCGGCAGGCTGCGTCCTTCGATCCCACGGAGTTCGTCGCGAACGAGGACCTCACGGTCATCGACGAGATCCAGCGGGTCCCCGAGTTGCTGCTCGCCATCAAGGAGTCTGCCGACAGCGATCCCCGTCCCGGCCGGTTCCTGCTAACTGGCTCCGCCCGCCTGCTCAGCATGCGAGCAGTGCCGGACGCGCTGCCGGGGCGGATGGAGACGATCGAGCTATGGCCGCTGTCTCAGGGAGAGATCGACGACAAGCCTGACCGCTTCGTCGATGCCGCTTTCGCACTCGGCCCGCAGCTGCGGCACGATTCGGAGGAGACGCGTTCCGGCTACGTTGACCGTGTTGTACGCGGCGGGTTTCCCGTTTCTGTGGCACGCACGGGTTCTCGGCGCGAGCGCTTCCTTGACTCCTATGTTGCCGACATCGTCAATCGCGACGTCGTCCAGCTGTCTGAGATCGAGCGCGGGCCGCAGATGCGCGCGCTGATCCGGCTCGTTGCGGCCCGCTCGGGTCAGCTTCTGGTCCCGGGTGCGCTGGGAAGCGAGCTCGGCCTGCCGCAGCCGACGGTCAGACGCTACCTGGCCCTGCTCGAGGAGGTCTTCCTGATCAAGAGACTTCCGGCGTGGTCGAGGAACCTCAGCGCAAGGGCGGTCGGAACGGCGAAGGTTGCGATGGTGGATTCCGGCATCGCCGCGAACCTGCTCGGCCTGGATGCGAGCAGTCTCGGACGGCCCGAGACTTCATTCGGCCCCCTGCTAGAGGGGTTCACAGCGATGGAGATCGCGCGGCAGCTCACGTGGTCTGAGCAGCGCGCCGAGATGTACCACTACCACACAAAAGACCATGTGGAAGTCGACATCATTCTGGAGAACCGCCGCGGGCAGGTGGTCGCCGTCGAGGTCAAGGCGGGATCCACGGTCAGGGCAGAGGACTTCCGCGGGCTGCGCCATCTCGCAGCGCGCCTGGGCGACGACCTTCTTGTCGGCATCGTCCTGTACACAGGCCGGCAAACCCTGCCGTTCGGCCCGCGCTTCCGCGCAATACCGCTCAGCGTCCTCTGGGAGGCGGCTGCGCCCGAATCACCTCGATGACCCGGCCCTGGCGGCGCGCAGCCTCTCGAACTCGCCAGCATCGAGACCGAGATCGGCGGCGAGGGCCGCACTAGGGTCAGCGTGTGGCGCCTTGCCTCGGCGGCGGCCCGTTCAGGATCTTCTGTGTCCTGGGTCTCCTGGCCGGGCCGCGCCACCTATGCCGCGTTTGACACGCATGGCGGGCCCCGTGGGTCATATCCTCTCGGGCTGGAGGTGTCGCGTGGACCTGGTGGAGCGGGCGGGGGCCCTCAAGGGGATGCTGGTGGACTTCGCGCTGTCCGGCCGGTTCGACCGCGAGCTCACGGCTGTCGTCGCGCGGGATTTCCCCGGCGGGGTGGTGACCGACGAGGCCATGTTCACGATGACCATCGACCATTTCGCGCTGCAGCACCGGCTGGCGTCGGGCACCACCGTGGTCCAGGAGTTCGTCGCGGATCACCCGGAACTGCCCGCCGCCGAACGGGACATGCTGCTGGGCTGGCAGGACGTCGTGGAAGGGCTGTTCGAGGTCACGGGCAAGGACCGCGATGCCGTGCTGCTGTTCAACTTCCTCGACGAGCTCACCTACCGGACGCGGTCCAACCTCGGCCGGCGGGCGCTCAGGCCGCTGCGCAAGGGCATGCTCGTGATCGGGCGGCTGGTCCCGGCTGGCGGCGGCTGGCTCGTGTCGGGTCACCTGACCTCCTACCCGTCATCGGCCCGGGACCAGATACTTGCCATCGCCGCCGAGCAGGCGATGAGCCGTCCCGAAGCGGTGTTCCGCAACCCGGCCAAGCTCGCCGAGGCGCGCCGGGTGCTCGAGGAGCAGCAGGCGGTGTTCACCGGCCTGTTCGGTTCCGACCTCATCGTCGTGCCGGGCGAGCAGGTGCCCGGCAAGGTCGATGCCTTCTACCGCCGCCTGCGCGAGCAGGACGGGCCCGACGCAGAGCAGGACGGGCCCGCCGCGGAGCAGGACGGGCCGGGGCCGGCGGGTTTCCTCGAGGACGCGCCCGAGATTCTGCAGGCGCAGAGCGTCGCGATTCACTTCGTCGAGGGCGAAGGGCTGAGCTTCTACCCGGACTACCACCTGCTCGAAGAGCTGTTCAGCAACCCGGCGCTGATCTCCCGCCGCCGCTACCGCGAGCGGCTGTCCGGTTTCCTGGCCGACCCCGACGGCTCGCCCGAGCCGCTGCGGCGGCTCGCCGCCCGCGACCCGGCCATTGCCAGCACGGTCTTCGCCAGGCTCCTGAAGCGCAAGCGCGGCTTCTCCTGGGCCGCCGATGGCGAGGAACTGCTGCGCCGAAGCAAGCCCCGCTACTTCGACGGAACGGTGCTTCCCCGTACCGTCCCTCTGTCCAGGACCCTGTCCGACGCGCTCCAGCGCAGCCGTAAAGCCCCGGCCTGACGACAGGCCGATCCGGGCGCGGTGCCGGGTAGATACGAAGCGCAGGGGGTGGCAGCGACCGGAGGGCCAGTGGACCGAGGACCCGGGCTCGTGCCATGCTCGCTTGGGCAAGGCCGTCTGGTGCCGTGTCAGGCAACCTTTGCCCTCTCCTGCAGCGGCACGTGGGGGAGACTGGAGGCGATGAGTGAAGCCCTGTCGGCGCTGGGACGCCGCGTCATCGTCACCGGGCTGGCCGGGTCCGGGAAGAGCACGTTTTCGCTCGCGCTCGCTGCCAGGACCGGCTTGCCGGTCATACATCTTGACCTCTACTTCTGGAAGCCCGGCTGGGTTGCGCCGTCGGAGGCCGAGTGGCGCGAGAAGCAATCCGGCGTGCTCGCCGGCAACGCGTGGATCGCTGACGGCAACTACCAGGAGACACTCGATCTCCGGCTCGAACGCGCGGACACCGTGGTGTTTCTCGACCTGCCCTGGTGGCTTTGCGCAGGACGCGCGTTCCTGCGCGGCTTCCGGATGCCGGGCGAGTTGCCCGAAGGGTGCGACTATTCGGCCTGGCTGCGGTTGCGCGATGAGTGGCGCCTGGCCGTCCGCATCTGGCGAGAACGCCGGTCAGAGCCGGAGCGCGAACACGAGATCATCTCGCAGCACAGCCAGCATGTAGCCCTTCACGTGCTCAGATCCAAGCGGGCGGTCAGGGAATTCCTCTACGGTCTGGACGCCAGCTACATCGAAGCCGACGACGGTTGATCGGACGCCCGGTGACTCTCCCAACGCCCGGCTCGGAGTCACGCAAGCAGCGAGGCAAATGTTGCCTGACGCGGCACTAACGGCAGTGTCCTTGCCGACTTCGGAGCTGAGTTGCGCGATGGCGTGCTCGATGCGATGGATCAACTCGTCATGGCCACAGGTACTGCTGAGCTCCAGCCAGATGGCTCGACTGTCCGGGTGCTGCACCTGTCTGCCATCTGCAGTCACCCCGAAGCCCGGATATCTCCACTGCCGACCCTGAAACGGCAGCAGGGTACCGCCCCGGTATCCGACATCGAGGAACTGCTCGGCCCCGAAACCGATGAGGACTTCGCGTCATTCGTGGAGGCCATCGAGTCGGCGAGGCGCGGTGACGGGTGAAGCACTGAAGAGTTGTTGTAGACACCGACGTCTTCTCGCAGCTCTTCCGCCGTCGCGCGCGTCAGGCGCCGGCGCGGCTGCCGGAACGAACCGATGCTGGACCTTGCCGCAGCCTGATCAAGCCGCGACGAGAAACTCATCGACCCGGTCGTGCGCTCGTCTCCTGTCCTTACCGGACTGTACCCGCCGGCCACGATAAGTCAGAGGGCTTGCATTCCATGGCGGCCATCCAGCTGCGCGGGCGGCAACGAGGATCAAAGATGGATTATGAGAGTTACCTGGCGAAGCACGAACAGAACATGGAATGGCAGCGCAAGGGCGCGACGCTGAGTGACAAGACCGCCCG
>JASHQP010000391.1 GCA_030039095.1 Streptosporangiaceae bacterium | reverse complement strand
GGCGGGGCGGGCCGGGGGTGGCAGGGTCGGGCGCGGCGTCGCGTTCGGGCCCCCGGACGGCGGGGCGGGCAGGCCGGTTCCCCTTGGCGAGAGCGTCAGCCTTCGCCCTGGCGAGGGCCTCGCGGGCGGCGCGCGCCGGGTCTGCTTCGTCAGGCACGGAAGACCGCCCCGCCGGATACCTCGAACCGCTGGCCCGCCAGGAGCGGGGGCACGTCGCCGGGCACGGCGGCGGTGACAAGGACCTGCTCGGCGCCACAGACCAGCCTCGCCAGGCTGTCCCTGCGCCCGCCGTCGAGCTCGGCGAAGACGTCGTCGAGCAGCAGCACCGGATCGTCGCCGCCGGAACGCAGCAGGTCGTACGCTGCCAGCCGCAGCGCAAGCGCCAGGGACCACGACTCGCCCTGACTGGCGTAGCCCCGGGCGGGCAGGTCGCGGATGCGCAGCTCGAGGTCGTCCCGGTGCGGGCCGACCAGGCAGACGCCGCGCTCCAGCTCGGCCCGGCGGACCCGGGCCAGGGACTCGCGCAGCCCCTCGGCCAGCGCGGCGCGATCCGCGGCGGGCTCGTCGTCCCGCCCGGACTGGCGGTAGCTCATCCCGGCACCCAGGTCCTCGCCGGACACCGCCGCGTAGGCCTTGGCGGTCAGCGGCCGCAGCCCGGCCGTCAGCTCCAGCCGTCCCGCGGTCAGTTCCGCGCCTTTGGTGACCAGGTGCTCGTCCCAGACCTCGAGCGCGCTGGGCGCCCCGCCGCCCTGCCCGGTGAACCGGGCGTTCCTTGCGGACTTCAGCAGCGCGGTCCGCTGCCGCAGCACCCGGTCGTAGTCGGCGCGGACGCCGGCGAACCGCGGCCTGGTGACGACCAGGAGCTCGTCCAGATAGCGTCGCCGGCCGTCCGGGTCGCCCTTGACGATCGCCAGGTCCTCCGGGGCAAACAAAACGCACCGCAGCGTGCCGAAGACCTCCCGCGGCCGCGGCTGCGGCACCCGGTTCAGCCGGACCCGGTTCGCCTTGCCCGGGTTGATCTCTATTTCGACCAGGCTGTCGCGCTGCGCGGAGCTCACCGCCGCCCGCAGGATCGCGCGCTCCGCGCCGTGCCTGATCAGCGGGGCGTCGGTGGCGACCCGGTGGCTGCCGAACGTGGCGACGTACGCCGCCGCCTCCACCAGGTTGGTCTTGCCCTGGCCGTTCGGCCCCACGAAGGTGGACGCACCTGCTTCCAGCTCCACCTCAGCAGCCGCGTAGCTGCGGAAGTCGGTCAGCGCCAGCCTGCTCAGGTGCACGCCAGCGAGAGTACTGCGCGATTACCCGCCGAGGCGGATCGGCATGAGCAGGTACCGGTAATCGGTCTGGCCGTCGGGCGAGGGCTTCCCGGTGATCAGCGCGGGCTTGCCCGGCTCGGTGAACGAGATCCGCACCGTGTCCGAGTCGATCGCGGTCAGCCCGTCCAGCAGGTACTGCGGGTTGAACGCGATCGACAGCTCGTCGTCGCCGTCGAAGCTCGCCTCCAGCACCTCGACCGCCTGGGCCTCGTCGCCGGTGCCGGCCTCGAGCACCAGCTGGCCGGTGCTGAAGGCCAGCCGCACCGCGGTGTTCCGCTCCGCGACCAGGGCAACCCGCTTCACGGCCTCGGCCAGCAGCGGGGTGGCCAGCTCGGCCGTGTAGTTCACGTGGCTGGGCAGCAGCGCCTGATGCCGCGGGAACTCGCCGCCCAGGAGCCTGGTCGTGGCCTGGCGGCCGCCGCCCTCGAAGCCGATCATCCCGTCGCCGCCGACGCCGTCGGTGCCGTCGCCCGGCAGCGCGAGCGCGATCGCGACCTCGGCGCCGGACGTCAGCGAGCGAGCGGTGTCGGCGAGCGCCCGGGCCGGGACGAGCACCGCCGCGGACAGGTCCGGCCGGGCCGGGGTCCACTTGAGCTCCCGCACGGCGAGGCGATAGCGGTCGGTCGAGATCAGCGTCAGCGTGTCGCCCTCGATCTCGATCCTGACACCGGTCAGCGCGGGCAGGGTGTCATCACGGCCCGCTGCGGTGGCGGACTGGCTGACCGCCGAGGCGAACGCGTCGCTGCCCACGGTCCCGGCGGCCGAGGGCATCTCGGGCAGCGCCGGGTACTCCTCCTCCGGCATCGTCAGCAGCGTGAACGTGGCACTGCCACAGGTCAGCACCGCCTTGCCGCCCTCGGACACGATCTGCACCGGACGGCCGGGGAGGCTGCGGCTGATCTCGGCGAGCAGCCTGCCCGATACCAGCGCGCTGCCCTCCTCCTCGGTGATCACCGGGACGGTGGCCTGGGCCGACACGTCGTAGTCGAAGCTGGACAGCGTGAGGTCGTCGCCGGCCTGCAGCCGCATCCCCGCGAGCACGGGCACGGTGGGGCGGGCCGGAAGGGCGCGGGCAGTCCACGCCACGGCGTCAGCCAGAACGTCACGCTCAACCTGGATCTTCACTAGAACCTCCGAGGCCCCGGTCTTCAGCCCGGGGAGGGATCAAGTGCCCCGCTTTGGCGGGGCAGTGTTTTGTCGGCCGTGACCGGCATGCTGGAAATGTGAGGACGGCATATCGGTGCCGGGCATATCCCGATCTGGCACAGCAGGAAATGTTTAACCGCACCTTCGGCTGTGTGCGTGTGGTGTGGAACCGCACCCTCGCCGCACGGCAGGAGCGGTACGCCGCCGAAGGAAAGGCAACCTCGGGTGTCGATCTGGGCGTCCAGTACTTCGCGGTGACCAGCGATGGGGAGCGGATCACAAACTCGCGCCACCTTGAGCGTAAGGCCCGGAATCTGGCGCGGTACCAGCGGCGGCTGGCCCGGTGCCAGAAAGGCTCGGCGGACCGGATCAAGGCCACGGCCAAACCGGCCCGCGCGCACCGCAAGGTTCGTAACGCTGACGTTAGACATCCGGAGATCGCCCGGGCGCAGTCGGCTGTGAAACAGGAACCCCGGCCCGCGAGGACCGGTATCCCCGTCCCTCGGGTCGGGGAGTAGTCAAAGGGAGCCTCTCTCCTGGTCGGCTTACTTCGGTCTCGAGTCTTTGGTAACTGAGAGAAAAGTAGTCGTCATAGGGTCGGTGGACGCTGGGGATATCCGGCGGCGCCGCAGGTCAGCCCCGTCAGGTGCGTCCACACCGGCTGTGTCCGTCCGGTGGGCGGCGCCGCCGGCCGCTGTGGATACCCGGCGTACGCCCGCCAGAGGCCCGGTGATTACCCCCCGGTTAGCCGGAGTTTTCCTCCGGCGGCCCGCATCTGTCCACACGTTTATCCACAGCCTGTGTGCACTGATTGTGACCGCAGTCACTGGTATGGCAACCTTCACCGCGCGTTCATCCGGACAACGCCTGCTGCTTGATCCGGTTGGTGAGCTCGGTGACCTGGTTGTAGATCGACCGGCGCTCGGCCATCAGCGAGCGGATCTTCTTGTCGGCGTGCATCACCGTGGTGTGGTCGCGGCCGCCGAACTGCTGGCCGATCTTGGGCAGGGACAGGTCGGTCAGCTCCCGGCACAGGTACATGGCGATCTGCCGCGCCGTGACGAGGACCCGGGACCGCGACGTGCCGCACAGGTCGTCGATGGACAGCCCGAAGTAGGAGGCCGTCTGGCCCATGATCGTCGACGCGGTGATCTCGGGGCCCTGCGCCTCGGGGATCAGGTCCTTCAGCACGAACTCGGCGAGCTGGAGGTCGACCGACTGCCGGTTCAGGCTGGCGAACGCCGTGACCCGGATCAGCGCGCCCTCGAGCTCGCGGATGTTGGTGGAGATCCTGCTCGCGATGTACTCGAGCGCGTCGGCGGGCACCTTGAGCCGGTCCTGCACGGCCTTCTTGCGCAGGATCGCGATCCGGGTCTCCAGTTCCGGCGGCTGGACGTCGGTGAGCAGTCCCCACTCGAACCGGCTGCGCAGCCGGTCCTCCAGAGTCACCAGCCGCTTGGGCGCGCGGTCGCTGGAGATCACGATCTGCTTGCTGGCGTTGTGCAGCGTGTTGAACGTGTGGAAGAACTCTTCCTGGGTCCCTTCCTTGTTCTCCAGGAACTGGATGTCGTCCACCAGCAGCACGTCGACGTCGCGGTACCGGCGCCGGAAGCCGTCCTGCTTGCCGTCGCGGATCATGTTGATGAAGTCGTTCGTGAACTCTTCCGAGCTCACGTAGCGCACCTTGACGCCCTGGTACAGGCTCTGGGCGTAGTGGCCGATCGCGTGCAGCAGGTGCGTCTTGCCGAGCCCCGAGTCGCCGTAGACGAACAGCGGGTTGTAGGCCTTGGCCGGCGCCTCGGCCACGGCGACCGCTGCCGCGTGCGCGAACCTGTTGCTCGAGCCGATGACGAACGTCTCGAACGTGTACTTGGGGTTCAGCCGGGCCTGCGGGCGGGGGGCTCCTCCCGGCGAACCCGGCAGGAATCCGGCCGGGCCGTGCAGCTGGCCGTCGAGCCCGGGGCCGTCCGGCCGCATGTCGCCGCGGCCGCCGAGGGCGGGGTACTCGCCGCTGGCCGGGCCGAACGGGCCCACGCCGATGCGGAACTCGCCCGATGGCGGCCCGCCATCGTCGGTTATCCGCTGCAGCGGCCCGGTGGCGGCGTCGGCGGATTCGTCATCCGGCCCGGCGCGCAGGTCGTCCAGATCCGCAACGCCAGGCAGCCCGGGCGGCCGGGCTCCGTTATCGGCTGCCGCCGTGGGGTCGACGGTGACCGCGAGCTGGATGCTGCGCCCGAGCTCCCGGGACAGCGTGTTGGTGATCAGGGCCCGCAGCCTGGTTTCCAGCTGCTCCTTGACGAACTCGTTGGGGGTGGCGATCAGCGCGGTGTTCTCGACTAGGCCGAGCGGCCGGGTGAGCTGCAGCCACGCCCGGTGGGCGGGCTCGATCTGCATCCCGGCAAGCTCGGCAAGAGACCGGGCCCAGACTTCCGCGAGGTCTGTTTCACTCATTGGCCGTCCACCTCGCGCCCCCACATATGATCAACAGGTTTTTCCACAGGTTGTGCACGTTGCACTTGGTGCAGCAGCCCTCCCCATTGGCCGCCCGGGGTGATGAGATCCCGCCGGTCTCCCGGTGCCGGATCCCCTCGCCCGGAACCGCTGTCCACAGCCTAGGGCCCGGCTTCGGTGCTCGTTCGGTAAACGGGAAGTGTTGCGGAGGGTGGCGGCGTGGTGGCTTGACGAGCGGCCCGGAGGCGTTCCGGGCGAGTACGTGCGCCAGTGGGGGGCCTGCCCGGGCCTGGGCGAGGATGCCGGCCGCCGGTTTGACCGGCGGCACCCGGCCCGCGTACCGTTCATTGGTCCGGCTACCGCCAGGGCGGGCTTCCGCACGTGCACAGCCCTCACGTCTGGGTCCGGTGGCCGCACCGACCTCACCCTTTGACCTGGAGTCCCAGTGAGCAAGCGTACGTTCCAGCCGAACAACCGCCACCGCGCGAAGACGCACGGGTTCCGGCTGCGCATGCGCACCCGGGCTGGACGCGCGATCCTGGCAGCACGGCGCCGTAAGGGGCGCGCGCGGGTCAGTGCCTGACCCGCGCGGGCCTGCCGCCGGTGCCGGTCGGCCGGCGCGACGGTGACGGCCCGTGCTTCCCGCAGCCGCACGGATGCGGAGGCGCTCGGAGTTCTCGCAGACACTGCGGGGGGGCCGTCGCGCGGGGCGGCCCCTGGTCTCCGGTCACCTGCTCTGCCGGCCAGGGAACGGCGAGCCAGCCCGGGTCGGCTTCGTGGTGAGTAAGGCCGTGGGCGGCGCGGTCGTGCGGAACCGGGTCCGGCGCAGGCTCCGTGATCTGGCCCGCGGGTATCTCGGGTCGCTTCCTGAAGGTAGCCTGTTGGTGGTGCGTGCCAATCCCCGGGCCGCCACCGCACGCCAGGCGGATCTCGCCGCCGAACTCGACCTGGTAATCCACGCTTTGCTTCGGCGGCAGGGTGGAACGCAGCGTTCGTGACGAGCACAGCCGTATCGATGACAGCGCAGAGGGAACCACGGGAACGGCCTTCGGCCGCCGCGCGGTTCCTCGTGCTGCTGCTGACCGGGTACCGGAACTTCATCAGCCCGATGCTCGCGCCTCGATGCCGGTTCTACCCGTCCTGCAGCGCGTACGCGCTCGAGGCGGTTGGCGTCCACGGTGCGCTGCGGGGTTCCTGGCTGGCTGCCCGTAGGCTGAGCCGCTGCCACCCATTCCACGCCGGGGGGCTCGACCCGGTGCCCGTGCCGGGACGGACACCCGAGGGGCGCAAGAGCCCGTCCAGATCTCAAGGGAGCTAGCCGGTGGGGATCCTCAACCCGATCTACGAAGCCGTCGCGTGGGTGCTCAAGCAGATCTACGGCTTCCTGAGCCCCATTTTCGGCACGACCAGCGGGTGGACCTGGGCGCTCTCGATCGTGATCCTCGTGGTCCTGATGCGGCTGATCATGGTCCCGCTGTTCGTCAAGCAGATGCACACGACGCGGGCGATGAGTGCCCTGGCGCCGCAGATACAGGCGCTGCGCAAGAAGTACAAGAACGACAAGCAGACGCTGCAGCAGGAGACGATGAAGCTGTACCAGCAGGCGGGCGTCAACCCGCTGATGGGCTGCCTTCCGGTCGTGCTGCAGCTGCCGATGTTCTTCGCGCTGTACAGCGTGCTGAAGGCGATCGCCGAGTGGAAGCCCGGCCAGCCGGTCAAGTACGGGCTGACGCACCAGATGGTGGCGAGCGCCCAGCAGGCCAAGATCGTCGGCGCCACCGTCGCGGACAAGTTCCTGTTCACGGGCACGGCTCACGTCCCCCTGCACGCCAAGGCCGTCATCCTGGTCGCGGTGCTGATCAGCATGACGACGACATTCCTGACCGTGCGGCAGAGCATGAAGCGCGGCATGATGCCGGCGACGACCCCGGACAACCCGATGGGTCAGTCGCAGAAGTACATGATGTACATCATGCCCTTTTTCGCCCTTTCCGGCCTTTACTGGCCGTTTGGGCTGGTTCTGTACTGGGTGACGACGAACTGCTGGACGCTCTTGCAGCAGTGGGTGCTGTTCCGCAGGTTCCCGCGGCCGGACGCGGCCGGCGCAGCCGGGGCGGTCGCGAGCCCGGCGGTCGCCCCCGTGGTGACCACGCGCCCGAAGC
>JASHQP010000390.1 GCA_030039095.1 Streptosporangiaceae bacterium | reverse complement strand
TGCCGGCCGCCGGGCGTGCCGATCCGGTGCCGGCCGGGTCGGGCCCTGCCATCGAGATCGATTGCGCGGCAACCGAAGCGGCGGCGGCCCTGGCGCGCCGGTGCTCGCGCTGCCACCACCGCAGCCTTGGCATCGACATGAACAGCAGCGCCACGATCGCGACGAAGGTCGTGACCGCGAACACGAACACCGGGGTCCGCGCGATCGACAGCCACACGATCGCGGCCGAGAACAGCGTGGCCCACAGGTAGAGGATCAGCACGCTGGTGCGGTGCGGGTGCCCCATGTCCTGCAGGCGGTGGTGCAGGTGCTTGCGGTCCGGCGCCAGCGGCGACTTGCCGGCCCGGACCCGCCGCGTGACCGCGAGCAGCAGGTCCGTGTACGGGATCACCAGGATCGTGACCGGCAGCAGCAGCGGCAGAACCTCAGGGAACCTGTTCACGGCCGAGTGCAGGCTGGCGTAGTCGAGCGAGGCGATGCTCGAGATCGGAACGTAGGCGAGCAGGAGCCCGAGCAGCATCGAGCCGGTGTCGCCCATGAAGACCTTGGCCGGGTAGGAGTTGTGCGGCAGGAAGCCGAGGCACGCCCCGACGAGCAGCGCGGACACCAGCGCCGGGCCCGCCTGCTCGGACAGGTGCGGGTGCACGACCTGGGTCAGCCGGTAGTAGTAGACGAAGAACGCGATTGCCGCGATGCAGACGATTCCGGCGGCCAGGCCGTCCAGGCCGTCGATGAAGTTGACCGCGTTGATCGTGGCCACCACGAGGAAGATCGTCAGCACCGTGGACTGGTCAGGGGTGAGCACGAACGTCCCGCCGCCGGGCTCGGGCAGCCAGCTCAGTTGGCACCCGCCCCAGTACAGGATCCCGCCGGCGGCAGCCTGGCCTGCCAGCTTGCTGATCGGGCCGAGCCCCCACCGGTCATCGATGACGCCGATGACCACGATCAGCCCGCCGGCCAGCAGCAGCCCGGCGGCTATCCGGTTACCGGCCAGAACGGTACGCAGCGGGGTCAGCTGGTCGGCGACGAGAAGCCCCGCGGCAAGACCGGCAAACATGGCCAAACCGCCCCAGAGCGGCATAGGCACGGTGTGCACGTCCCGTTTACGGGGGACCTTCATCGCCCGCGCGGCGATCGCCCCGCGGCGCACCAGTGGCGTCAGCAGATAGGTGACGGCCGCCGTGACCAGGAGGGTCAGCAGGTACTCGAGCACGGCCGCCAGCTACGTCCGGACGGGATGTAACGCATCGCTACAACTCTAGAGCACCACCCGGTGGCCCGGGGCGATCACCCGCCCCTCCGGCCCCGCAAAGATTGGGCCGGTTTGTCAGGTGACCGAGGTTTGCCGGGTGCCCGGGTTTGTCGGGTGCCCGGGTTCGTCAGGTGACCGGGTTCGTCAGGTGCCCGGGTTCGTCAGGTGCCCGGGACATCCGTGGTGAGCATGGCGACCTCGCGCAGCTGCCCGACCGACACGGTGCCCGCCCGCAGCAGCCGGGGCACGCTCCCGGTCAGGTCGACGATCGTGGAGGCGACGTCATTGGAGCACGGCCCGCCGTCGAGGTAGACCGAGACCGAGTCGCCAAGCTGCTCCTGCGCATCGGCGGCCGTGGTGGCGGGCGGGGAGCCGGTGCGGTTGGCGCTGCTCACCGCCAGCGGACCGGTCTCCTTGAGCAGCGCGAGCGCGACCGGGTGCAGCGGCATCCGCACGGCCACCGTGCCCTGGGTGTCGCCCAGGTCCCAGATGAGAGAGCGGTTGGCGCGGCAGACCAGGGTCAGGCCGCCAGGCCAGAACTCGTCGATCAGGTCCTTGCCATACGGCCCGAAGTCCTCGATCAGCGCGGCGGCCGCGCGCACGGTGCCGACCAGCACGGGCGGCGGCATGTCCCTGCCGCGGCCCTTGGCCGCGAGCAGCCCGCTGACCGCCGCGGGGTAGAACGCGTCGGCGCCGATCCCGTAAATCGTGTCGGTCGGCAGCACGACGAGTTCGCCGGTGCGCAGCGCCAGCGCGGCAGCCTCGAGTCCCTTGGCGCGGCTGGCCGGGTCGGCGCAGTCATACGTGGCGCTCATGGGCGCTCATCCTTCCACGCGGCGCTCACGAACCGGTCACGGCCTGCCAGGTCGATGTGGTTTCTGGTCCCGCGCCACCCGTTCTCCTCGGAGAAGACCCAGTACACCTCCGCGCCCTGCGGCGCGCCGTGCTCAACAGCGACCAGGCCGCCGGGGCGCAGCAGCCGCCGCGCCGTCCGCTCGATCACCCGGATCGCGTCGAGCCCATCCGTGCCGCCCCACAGCGCCGTGGCCGGGTCGTACTCGCCGACCTCGGGCGGCACCCCGGCGCCGACCGGTATATACGGAGGGTTGCTGACCACAAGGTCAACCGCGCCGGCCAGGTCGGGCAGTGGTGTCGCGAAGTCCTCGCCGTGCAGGGTGACCCGGCCGGCCGTGTGCGGCGCCGCCCTCTCGCACCTGGTGACGTTCCGCTCGGCCCACTGGCGCGCCAGCGGGTCGGCCTCGACCGCGTGCACCCGGGCTCCCGGCACCTCCTGGGCGATGGCCAGCGCGATCGCGCCGGATCCGGTGCCCAGGTCGGCGACGACCGGCTCCGCGGTGTCCATCTGGCCGAGCGCCTCGATCGCCCAGCCGGTCATCACCTCGGTCTCCGGCCGCGGCACGAAGACCCCGGGGCCCACCTCGAGTTCCAGGTACCGGAAGTAGGCAAGGCCGGTGATGTGCTGCAGCGGCTCCCGGGACGCCCGGCGTGCCACGTCGTCCCAGTACCGGGGGTCGAACGCGGCGTCCGGCACGGTGTGCAGGGCTCCCCTCGCCACACCGTGCACGTGCGCCGCGATCAGCTCAGCGTCGGTGCGCGGGGATTCCACCCCGGCCTCGGCCAGCCGCGACGCCGCCACGGCGACCTCGTCGAGGAGCAGGTTCATTGGCCGCTCTCGGCTGATCCCGCGATCTTCTCGGCCCGGTCGGCCGCTTCCAGGGCCCCGATAACCGCGTCGAGGTCACCGTCGAGCACCTGGTCCAGGTTGTAGGCCTTGTAGCCGACCCGGTGATCGGAGATCCGGTTCTCGGGGAAGTTGTAGGTGCGGACCCGCTGCGACCTGTCCACGGCAGCGACCTGGCTCTTGCGCTCGGCGGCCGCCTCCGCGTCCGCCTGCTCCTGCGCCTGGGTGAGCAGGCGCGCACGCAGGATGCGCATCGCCTGCTCCTTGTTCTGCAGCTGGCTCTTCTCGTTCTGGCAGGACACCACGATGCCGGTCGGCAGGTGCGTGATCCGGACCGCCGAGTCGGTGGTGTTCACGCTCTGGCCGCCCGGGCCTGACGAGCGGAACACGTCGACCCGGACATCAGACGGCTCGATGCTGACCTCGACCGGATCGGCCTCCGGCATCACCAGCACCCCAGCGGCCGACGTGTGAATGCGCCCCTGCGACTCGGTCACCGGCACCCGCTGCACCCGGTGCACGCCGCCCTCGTACTTCAGCTGCGACCAGGCTCCGTCGCCACCCCGGCCGGACTTGATCGCGACCGTGGCGTCCTTGTATCCGCCGAGGCCGGTTATGGTCGAGTCGATGATCTCGGTTTTCAGGTGGTGCCGCTCGGCGTAGCGCAGGTACATGCGCAACAGGTCCCCCGCGAACAGCGCAGACTCCTCGCCGCCTTCGCCGGCCTTCACCTCGAGGATGATGTCCCGCGAGTCGTTGGGGTCGCCCGGCACCAGCAGCTCGCGCAGCCTGTCCTCGAGCTCCGCCCGGCGCTTCCCGAGTTGCTCTGCCTCGGCGGCGAACGACGCGTCCTCGCCGGCCAGTTCGTGCGCGGCGCTCTCGTCGGCGCTGACGCGCTGCCACTCCCGGTAGGCGTGCACGATCGGGCCGAGCTCGCCGTAGCGTCGGCCGAGTGTCCTGGCCCGGTCCGGGTCGGCGTGCACGGCGGGGTCGGCGAGGTCCTGCTCCAGCGCCGCGTACTCGGCCGCCAGCTCCTCGAGCCGCTCAAACACGCTTCTCCAGCTCCTTCAGCCAAAGTTTCGGGCATGCAAAAACCGCGGGCGGAAGGTCTCGGGGGCCTGCGGGCATGTCCCTTTTTTGGGGCGCACGGTTTGGGGGGTACGCGGGGGGCGGAGCCCCCCGCGGGTTGAGCTATTTGCTGCCGGGCTGCCTCTTGCCGAAGCGCCGCTCGAACCGGGCGACGCGGCCACCGGTGTCCAGGATCTTCTGCTTGCCGGTGTAGAACGGGTGGCAGTTCGAGCAGATGTCGGCGTGGATGACGCCGCTGGCGGCAGTGCTCCGCGTGGTGAAGGTGTTCCCGCAGGTGCAGGTCACCGTCGTCTCCACGTAGTCGGGGTGAATGTCAGGCTTCATGTCGTGACTCCTGGTTCTAGGCGGTCGCCGGGTCGCCTCGCGGCCTGCCTGTGGCGGCG
>JASHQP010000389.1 GCA_030039095.1 Streptosporangiaceae bacterium | reverse complement strand
ATGAGGCGGGCGCCACGGCTCTGCGCCGTGCCGGCGGCCGGCTGGTCGAGGCGGCTGACCCGGCCGGGCGGACCGCGGCCGAGCACGCGATCGCAGCCAGCGACCTGGTGATCGACGGGCTGCTCGGTATCGGAGGGCACGGCGGGCTCCGGGAGCCCGCCGCTTCGCTTGCCGCGGCGGCGGAGCGCGCATCCGGCCCGGTCGTGGCCGTGGACCTGCCCAGCGGGATCGACGCCGACACCGGCGAGGTGGCGGGCGCCGCCGTGACGGCCGACGTCACCGCCACGTTCGGAACCCTCAAGCCCGGCCTGCTGATCGACCCCGGGGCCTCGCACGCCGGAGTCGTCGAGTTCGTTGACATCGGGCTCGGCGGCCTTCTGGGCCCGCCCGACGTGGCAGCGGCGCAGGCGGCCGACATCGCGGGCTGGCTGCCGCGCCCGACCGCGGAGTCGGACAAATACCGGCGCGGCGTTCTGGGGATCGTGGCCGGCAGCGACCGGTTCACTGGGGCCGCGCCGCTGGCCGTCGGCGGCGCCATCCGCGGCGGTGCCGGGATGGTGCGGCTGGTGTCGTCCGAGATCCCGGTGGGGCTGGTCAGGCAGCGCTGGCCGGAGGCGGTGATCACGACCACGCACGCAGGCCTGGAGGGCGGGGCGGCGATCGAGCAGGCCGGCCGGGTCCAGGCGTGGACGGCCGGCCCGGGCATGGGCACAGGCGACGAATCACTCAGCCTGCTCGCCGCCGTGCTCGCGACCGACGTTCCGGTGCTGGTCGACGCCGACGGGATCACGTTGCTGGCGGCACACCGCGGTGAACTGCTGCCGCGCGCCGCCCCGACGCTGCTCACGCCGCACGCGGGCGAGCTGTCGCGGCTGCTCGGCGCGGACCGGGCCGACATCGAGGCGCGCCGGCTCCACTTCGCCACCCAGGCGGCCGCCGAGCTCGGCTGCACCGTGCTGCTCAAGGGATCGACGACCGTGATCGCCTCGCCGGACCCCGGCCGGGAGGTGCTGGTCAACCCCACCGGCACCAGCTGGCTGGCGACCGCGGGCTCGGGTGACGTGCTGTCCGGCCTGGCCGGCTCGCTGCTCGCACAGGGCCTCGACCCGGCACGTGCGGCCGCCGCCGCCGCGTACCTGCACGGGATCGCCGCCCGCCTGGCCGCCGACGGCGCTCCGATCGGCTCCGAGGACATCATCACCGCGCTGCCCGCCGCGATCCGCACCGTAGAGACCGCCTGACGCCCCAGCGCTTCATGATCCCGGAGGATTGTCAGCAAATACGGCTGCGAATCCTCCGGGATCATGAAAAGTCTGGGCGCGAACGAGCCAGCCTGGCTCGCCTTCCGCCCGGCCACCCCGCTCCGGCCACCCTCCGTGGGCGAATCCGCGGGCGGCGGCGGTGTGGCGAGCGTGGGCGGGTGGTCAGCGTGGCGAGCGTGGGCGGGCCGGCGGCGCAGTGTGGTGTGGGCCACATTGGTTGAGTTAATAAAAGATTGACTAACTCAGCCGAGCCGGTCTATGGTTGAGCTACTCAACTGTTGAGTGACTCGGGCTTTGCGCCCGGGAGCACGGGCCACGCGGTGCGACGCAAGCCGAGGAGGTGACATGGGAACGCCAACCGGTACCGATCAGCTCGACTCGGAGATCTTCGAGGCAATGGGCGAGCTGGTCGAGGGCGTGATCGGCAAGGTCGAGCAACTCGGGCAGCAGTTCGGTGTTCCGGGCTTCTGCGTCAAGGCCCTGCAGGCGCTGGCTTCTCCCATGGCCATGCGGGACCTCGGCAAGCTCATGCACTGCGATCCCTCATTCGTGACCGCGATCGCTGACCTGCTCGAAAAGCGCGGGCTGGCCCGGCGGGAAGCCAGCACGGTGGACCGCCGGATCAAGAATCTCGTGCTCACAGTGGCCGGCCAGGCCCTGCGTGAGCAGGTGCAGCAGGAGTTCATGGCCCGCATGCCGTGGCGCTGCCTCGACGACGAGGAGCGCGCGTGCCTGCTGGGCCTGATCCGCAAGATGGTCCGCGCCGAGAGCGGCGCGGACGACGGGAGCATCACGACCCCGCCGACGACCGGGGGCCAGCGCGCGGGGGAGGTGAGCGAGACCCTAGTCACCGCGCAGCCGGCCGGGTAACCGGCTAGCCGCGGACCAGGCGGCCAGCGGAGCCGCCGCCGGACACAGACCGACGGCACGTGCCTGGCTGAAGCCTTCTCAAAACACAAAACGTCGAACGTCTCGCCGCACAGCGCCGGGACGCCAGCCAACCGCGCTCTTCAGCAAGGAGACTGTCATGTCCACCGCACAGCCCGACACCGGCAGCAGGGCGGCGCCGGGCGTCGTCGCCGACCGCGATGGCCAGCCTGCCGGCCGCAGCCGCCGTGGCCTGGCGCTCGTGGTCATCGCCACCGCGCAGCTCATGGTGGTGCTCGACGCCACGATCGTGAACGTCGCGCTGCCGCACATCCAGACCGCGCTCAACTTCTCCGGCTCGGGCCTCGAGTGGGTGGTGAACGCCTACGCGCTGACGTTCGGCGGCCTGCTGCTGCTCGGCGGCCGGGCCGGCGACATCCTCGGCCGGAAGCGGGTGTTCATAGCCGGAATCATCCTGTTCTCGCTGGCCTCACTGCTCGGCGGGTTCGCCACCTCGGAGGCATGGCTGCTCGGCGCTCGCGCCCTGCAGGGCGTCGGCGGCGCGATCGTCGCGCCGACCGCGTTGTCACTGATCACGACCAACTTCCCGGAGGGCCAGGAGCGCAACCGGGCCATGGGCGTGTACGCCGCGATGTCGATCGGCGGCGCCGCCGTCGGCCTGCTGGCCGGCGGCCTGCTGACCACGTACTTCTCCTGGCGCTGGGTGCTGTTCGTCAACGTCCCGATCGGCATCGTGACCGCGCTGATCGCGCCGCGGGCGCTGTCGGAGTCGGAGCGTCACACCGGCCGGTTCGACATCCCGGGCGCGATCACCGGCACGCTCGGACTGGGCTCCCTGGTCTACGGCCTGTCCAGCGCCGCTGCGTCCGGCACCAGCAGCTCGCACTGGGGCGACCCCAAGGTGCTGGGATCGCTGACGGCGGCCGTTGTGCTGCTCGCCTCGTTCGTGATCATCGAGATGCGCAGCGAGCACGCGCTGATGCCGATGCGGATCTTCGACAACCGCGACCGGACCGCCGCCAACATCGTCCTGCTCTGCGTGGGCACGGCGATGTTCGGGATGTTCTTCTTCCTGACCATCTTCGTGGAGCACGTGTGGGGGTACAGCGCGCTGAAGACCGGCATCGCGTACCTGCCGATGGTCGGGGTGATCATGGCGATGGCGGGCCTGTCCACCCAGCTGGTCCCGCGCATCGGCGCCCGGCCGCTGCTGATCGTGGCGTCGGTGATCAGCACGGGCGGGATGTTCTGGCTGTCCCGGATCAACGAGCACAGCACGTACGTGAACGGCCTGCTCGGCCCGATGCTGGTCACCGCCGCCGGCCTGGGCCTGATCTTCATGCCCGCCACGCTGGTCGCGCTGTCCAAGGTGCCCGACCGGGACGCGGGCCTGGCCTCCAGCCTGCCGAACGTGGGCCAGCAGGTCGGCGGGGCGATCGGGCTGGCGATCCTGGGCACCGTCGCCTGGACGGTCGTCGCCAACACGTTCAACAACTCGGTCGCCGCCGGGAAGGCCGCGGCGGCCGCCGCAGCCAAGGCCGGCCACCCGCTGCACCTGACAGCGGCGCAGATCAAGGCCGGTGAGAACCAGCTCTACGACCACGCGCTCTC
The DNA here is from genome assembly GCA_030039095.1 of Streptosporangiaceae bacterium. The sequence goes on along the minus strand of JASHQP010000389.1, from coordinate 13,937 downwards.
GGTCGGGTTCTCCCGCGGGTTCGAGGTGTCGGCGGGGATCATGGTCCTGGCGCTCATCGTGATCATCGCGATGGTCCGGGTCACCAGGAAGGATCTGGAGGGCGTCCAGCCGATGCCGAGTTAAGGGCCGGAACGCCACGCGAGCGGCCGGGTCGGGCAGCCAGCCAGAGCTGCCGGCCCGGCCGCTGTCACGCGGTGAGCGCGGTGGACCGATCTCCGGGCGGGTCCGTGGACTGCCTGACGACCTCGTCGAGCGGGATCGCGAGGACGGCGGCCAGCGCGGCAACGGTGAAGAACGCGGGCGTGGCTATCCGGCCGGTCTCGATCTTGCGGAGGGTCTCGGTGGGAACGCCGGACGACGCGGCGACTTCGGCCATGCTGCGCGCCCCGCGAGCCTCGCGCAGCAGCCTGCCGAGCCGCTCGCCGCGCGCTCGCTCCCCGGGACTCAACGGTGGCCGGACCATGCCGTCATAATAATACCGGTATAGTTATACCGCAAAGCGCGAAGGGCGCGCGTGGCGAAGATCATGCGCGGAAGGGCGCGCGTGGCGAAGATCACGCGCGAAGGGCGCGCGTGGCGAAGATCACGCGCGAAGGGCGCGCGTGGTGGAGATCACGCGCTATGGGTGGCAGGCGTGGAGATCACGTGCGATGGGCAGCCGTGGCGGAGTTTACGTGCGCCGGCTAGCGCGCGGCGGAGTTTACGTGCGATGGGCAGCGCGCGGCGGAGCTTACGTGCGATGGGCAGCGCGCGGCGGAGCTTGCGTGCGGGAGGTGCCGCGTGGTTGAGATCAAGACGCCCGGCGAGATCGACGCGATCGGCGCCGCCGGGCAGGTGGTGGCGCGGGTCCTGGCGACGGCGCGGGCGATCGCGGCGCCGGGCACGCGCCTGGCTGAGCTGGACGAGGCCGCCCGCGGCGTGTTGGCGGATGCCGGGGCGTACTCGCCGTTCCTTGGTTACCAGCCCAGGTCCGCGCCGGTCCCTTACCCCGCCGCGATCTGCGTGTCCGTCAACGACGCCGCGCAGCACGGCATCCCCGGCCGCCGCAAGCTGGCCGACGGCGACCTGGTCAGCGTCGACGCGGGGGCCGTGCTGGACGGGTGGGCGGCCGACGCGGCGTTCTCGTTCACCATCGGCCCGCCGCGGCCCGCCGACGCCCGGCTGATCTCCGTCACCGCCGACGCGCTGCGCGCGGGCATCGCCGCCGCGGTCCCCGGCGCGCGGACCGGGGACATATCGGCCGCGATCGGTGCCGTCGGCCGCGCCGCCGGCTACGGCATCTGCCCGCACTTCGGCGGGCACGGCGTGGGCCGCGCCATGCACGAGGACCCGCACATTCCCAACGAGGGAACCGCCGGGCGGGGGCACCCGATACGGCCCGGGCTGGTCATCGCCATCGAGCCGTGGTTCATGGCGGGCGGCAGCGACGGCTGCCGCATCGACAAGGACGGCTGGACCGTGCGCAGCGCCGACGGCAGCCGGGCGGCGCACATCGAGCACACGGTCGCGGTCACCGCCGACGGCCCGAGAATCCTTACGGCGCCATAGCGGCCACGCATCGCCGCGTTCAAGGCTCTAGTCTTCGGCCCGCCCGCCGAGGTGACGGGCCAGGAACCGTTCGGCAGCGGCGTAGAACGCCAGCCGGTTCTCCGGCTTGGCGAACCCGTGGCCCTCGTCGGGGAACAGCAGGTACTCGTGGTCGATCCCGGCATCCCGCAGCGCGGCCACGATCTGCTCCGACTCGGCCTGCTTGACCCGCGGGTCGTTGGCTCCCTGAGCGATCAGCAGCGGAATCCTGATGTCGCTCGCCCGGGACAGCGGGGACCGGGACGCCAGGAAGTCGGCGTCGGTCGCGGGGTCGCCGACCCGGCGGTGGAACTGCGCGATCATCGGCGCCCAGTACGGCGGGATGGTCTCGATCAGCGTCTTCAGGTTCGACGGGCCGACGATGTCGACCGCGCACCGGTACAGATCCGGGGTGAACGTCGCACCGGCCAGCGCGGCGTAGCCGCCGTACGAGCCGCCGTAGATCGCGACCCGCTCGGGGTCGGCCCAGCCCGCTCCGGTGATGAACGCCACGGCGTCGGTCAGGTCATCCTGCATCCGGCCGCCCCACTCGCGGTCGCCGGCGTTGACGAACGCCTTGCCGTAGCCGGTCGAGCCGCGGTAGTTCACCTGCACGCAGAGGTAGCCGCGGTTGGCCAGCCACTGCGCCTCAGGGTCGAAGCCCCAGCCGTCCCGGGCCCACGGGCCGCCGTGCACGTCGATCACGGCCGGCAGGCCGGAGCGGTCGGCACCGGGCGGGAACGTGGCGTAGCCGTGCACGGTGAGGCCGTCCCGGGCGGTGAACGAGAACGGCTCCATCGAGGCCAGCTCGTACCGCGCGAGCTCGGGCCGGTTCTCGAACAGGAACCGCCCGGCCTTGCTGGCCCGGTCGTAGGCGTAGTACGGAATCGGGCCCGCGTCGTTGGTGAACGCGACCAGCCACGTCGTGTCGGCGTCGTCGGCGCCGGTGAACACCGGATCTCCCGGGTGCAGCGCCCGGATCGCGGTCACGTCGTCCGCAACCGAGGGGTCGAGCACGACGTACTCCGACCGGTCCTTCGCGAACGTGACGATCTGCGGTTCCCTGGTGTCCGGCTGAATCCTGACGTCGCTCACGTCGGCCTCGGGATCGGCCGCCAGCACCTCCTCGGCACCGGTCGCCACGTCGATCCTGACCAGCCTGCCGGTGTTCGCCCCGACCGAGCTGACGCCGAGGATCGAGCCGCCGTCCTCGCTGAACGCGATCGGCTGGCTGGTCAGCGCGTCCTCGGCGGGAACGGTCAGCAGCGGCCGCCAGTCCGCTTCCGCGCTGTCCCGCACCAGCACCACGAGGCTGCCGTCCGGTTGCGGCGCGATCGCCGCCCGGACCGCGAGCTGCGCGTCGGCGATCCAGTCGATGAAGCCGGGGTTCTCGACCACCTTGGTCAGCTCACCGGTGACCAGGTCGAGCTTGTAGACGTCGTGCAGCTCGGCGTTGTCGCGGTTCAGCGCGATCAGCAGCTCCGTCGGGTACTTGCGCTCCATGGCGACCAGCCGCGCCTGCACCCCGTCGAACGGCGTGAGGTCGCGGCGGCCGGAGGTCTCGAGGTCGACGTCGTGCAGCCGCCAGTTCTCGTCGCCGCCGTCATCCTGCAGATACAGCAGGTGGCGGCCGTCGTGTGCCCACGCGAACATGCGGATGCCGCGGTCGCGGTCATCGGTGACCACCCGCGCCGCCGGCCAGTCCACCCCCGAGCCGGGGCCCACGGGCGCGACCCAGACGTTGAGTACTCCCTCGTGTGGCGCTATCCACGCCAGCCGGGTCCCGTCAGGGGAGATAGCGGGGCTTACCCGTTCCGGGTTGCCGAAGAGCACTTCCCGCGGAATCAGCTCGACCATAGTTGAAACAGTATTGCCTCGGGGGGACGACCCCCCAGACCCCCCCCGCGTGCCCCCGGCTCGGGCCAGCCTTCACCCGGCCGTCTCATCCCCTCCCACCTGGCAGACTGTGGGGTCATGGACGGTCACCCGGAGGCGCTCATCGATGTGGGCGCGATCAAGGACAACGTCTCCGCCCTGGCCCGGCACGTCGGGGGCGCGCAGGTGATGGCGGTGGTCAAGTCCGATGGCTACGGCCACGGCATGATCCCCGCGGCCGCGGCGGCCGTTGACGGCGGCGCGAGCTGGCTCGGGGTCGTGCACGTGGCCGACGCGGTGGCGCTGCGGCAGGCGGGGCTGACCGTGCCGGTGCTGTGCCTGCTCGCGGCGCCCGGCGCGCCGCACGAGGACGCCATCCGCCACGACGTTGACCTGTCCGCGGGGTCGGTTGACCTGGTCACGCAGATCGCGGCGGCGGCGTCGCGGGCCGGCAAGCCCGCCCGGCTGCACCTCAAGGCCGACACCGGGATGTCGCGGGGCGGTGCGACCGCGGCCGACTGGCCGGGGCTGGTGGCCGCAGGGCTGGCCGCCGAGGCCGCGGGCGACGTTCGCATCGTGGGGATATGGTCGCACTTCGCCTGCGCCGACATCCCGGATCACCCGTCGATCGCCGCCCAGCTCGAGGCGTTCCGCGACGCGGTGTCGGTGGCGGAACGCGCCGGGGCCAGGCCCGAGGTGCGGCACCTCGCGAACACGCCGGCCACGCTGACGCTGCCCGAAGCGCGCTTCGACCTGGTGCGGCCGGGAGGCGGGGTCTTCGGCCTTTCCACGCTTCCTGGCGGGGCGCCGCCCTGGCTGCGCCCCGCGATGACGGTCAGGGCGCGGCTCGTGCAGGCCAAGCGCGTCTCGGCCGGCACCGCTGTGTCCTACGGCCACCGCTACGTCACGGCCGGCGACGCCACCCTCGGCCTGGTGCCGCTGGGGTATGCCGAGGGCGTTCCGCGGCTGGCGACGAACACGGCGCAGGTGCACGTCCGGGGGCGACGGTGGACGATCTCCGGCACCGTCTGCATGAACCAGTTCGTGGTCGACTTCGGGGACGAGGCCGTTGCCGCCGGTGACGAGGTCGTGCTGTTCGGGCCCGGCGACGCCGGCGAGCCCACCGCGCAGGAATGGGCCGATGCGCTCGGCACGCTGTCCTACGAGATCGTGGTGAGATTCGCCGGCCGGCTCCCCAAAAGCTACCTTGGAGTAACACACAGCATGGATCCGGCCGAGGCTTTCGCGCCCGGTGCGCCCGGTGCGCCCGGTGCGCCCGGTGCGCCGGCCGTGGCCGGATCTGCCGGGGCGCCGCGCGCTTCCCGGGCACCCCTGGAGAACTAGTTGACGAATTGGCGGCGGATCACCGGCCTCGCCGGGCTAGCGGCGGGCGCGGCGGTGGCGGCGGGGGCAGGAGCCGTGATCGCGGCCGAGAAGGTCGCCGTGGGGCGGCTGCGGCTGCGGCCCGATCCCGAAGCTGATGAGCCGTTCGGCCAGCTGCACGGGCGGCCCCTGACCGTGCTCGCTGACGACGGCGTGCCGCTGCACGCCGAGATCAACGGGCCGGACGACGCTCCGGTCACGATCGTCTTCAGCCACGGATACGCACTCTCCCAGAACGTATGGCACTACCAGCGCCGGGATCTGGCCGGGTCAGCCAGGTGCGTGTTCTGGGATCAGCGGGGCCACGGCCAGTCGGGCGAACCCAGCCGGGAGAGCTGCACGATTCCCCAGCTCGGCGAGGACCTGCACGCCGTGCTGCAGGCGACCGCCCCGGGTGACGGCCCGGTCGTGCTCGTCGGGCACTCGATGGGCGGCATGACGATCATGGCGCTCGCCCGTGAGCACCCCGAGTTGTTCGGCACCAAGGTCATCGGCGTTGTGCTGATCTCGACCATGGCCGGCGGCGTCGACCCCACGATCTGGATCCCGGTGGTGCTCCGCCCGATCGCCCGGCAGGCGGCACCGCCGGTGCTGCGCGGCGTCAGCCGCGGGCCGGCGGCCAGCCTGGTGGAGCGCGGACGTCAGGCCGCGGGCGATCTGGCGTTCCTCGGGACGCGCCACGTGGCGTTCGGGGATCCCGCGGTCAGCCCGGCCGTGGTGGACTTCCTCGAGCGGATCATCCGTGCCACCCGTGTCGGGGTGGTGGCCGCGTTCTACCTGGCGCTGCTGCGCCACGACGAGCGGGCCGCGCTCGGGACACTCGGCGAGGTGCCGGTGGTCGTGATCGCCGGCGAGAGCGACCGGCTGATCCCGCTGGCGCAGAGCGAGGAACTGGCCGAGCAGATCCCCGGCGCAGAACTGGTCGGTGTCCCGGGGGCCGGCCACGCCGTCATCCTGGAACGGCCCGACATCGTGAACCGCGCCATCAGCGATCTGGTCGCCCGCTGTGTGGCGGGCACGCCGCGGCGCGCGAGCACGGCATAGCCGTGGACGGGCACACGCCGGTGCTGGCGGACGTCGTCGTTGCGGCCGCCGAGGATATGCGCGGGTTGGGACAGCGGCTGGCGTCGCTGCTGCGTCCCGGAGACCTGGTCGTGCTCACCGGGCCGCTCGGCGCCGGCAAGACCACGCTCGTGCAGGGGATCGGCCTCGGCCTCGGCGTGCGCGGGCCCGTGACCTCGCCCACGTTCGTGATCGCTCGCGTGCACCCGGCGCTCGACGGCACCGGGCCGGCCCTGGTGCACGCGGACGCCTACCGGCTCGGCGGCCAGGCCGAGGTTGACGATCTCGACCTGGACGCGGACCTTGGCAGCTCGGTCACCGTGGTCGAGTGGGGTGAGGGCCTGGTCGAGGCCCTCGCCGACAGCTACCTGGAGGTCACGATCGCGATGACCCGGCGACCTGCTGGCCCGGATGCGGGGGAACCGGAGCCCGGAGAGCTCGACGAACCCCGCGAGGTGCGACTGGCGGCCCGCGGCCCGCGCTGGGAGATGGCGGCCGAATCCGTGCGTCTGGCCCTGGTCGACGGCGCGGACGTTCTATAGTTCCGTTCTGTCCAGCGGCAGCACCGCTCGCGCCGTCCGCTGCGCGGTCGCGTCAGCCTGCCGTCATCCAGCACGCCCGAACACGTTCCCGGAGGCGCGCCGTGTCACAGGGGGTTCCGCCCCGCCAGCCGTGGCAACCGGATGAGCAGGGGAGGCGCGGCCGTCGTGAGCGCCCCAGCCGGCCGCACCCTGGCGCCTTCGATGACCGTGCCGACGAGGATCCGCCGCCATGGGCGGGGATGGGCATCTACCCCGCCGGCCCGGGCGGCAGGGAGCGCCGGCCGCGCGCTGCCGAGGCCGATGACCGCCGGGCTGGGCAGGCACGGTCAGGGTCGACACGGTCCGCGGCGGTCCGGGCCAAGTCGGTGCCCAGCAACTGGAGTGGGCCGCAGGACGGCGACGACGCCTGGGCGCCGGAGCAGCCGCCCGCCCGCAGGCGGAGCCGCCGGGCGCAGGTGGCAAAGGCGCGGAAGGCCCGCCGCGAGATCATCATCGCCGCTGCTGTGGTCGTCGTGGGGATCGTGGTGGTGCTGGGAGTTCTCGGGAAGCTGCCGTTCCAGGGCAAGCCGGCGGCGGCGTCCCACGGCAGCCAGTTCGTGACGACGTTCCAGCCGGGCGAGTTCCACTCCGTCCCCAACGCTTGCGGCGCGGTCAGCTCCGCGACAATCGGCCAGTTCCTGCCCGGCAAGGTCACCCGGGTGTCCCAGGCTCTGGGCAGTTCCGTCCAGAGCCAGTGCACCTGGACGCTGGACGCCAAGCCCGACTTCCGGGTGCTCACGGTCACCAGCCAGGCGTACTCGCCGAGCCTGCTGGCCAGCGGGGACGGCAGCGCCACGTTCAGTGCCATCGATGCCTACGGCGATGAGCTGCAAAACCTTCAGCACCCGGCGAAGAAGACCAAGACCCCGGCGGCCCAGATCGGCACCGTGGTCGGGCTGGGCTCCACCGCGTTCAGCGCGCTGCAGGCCTTCCATGAGGGCGGCGGCAACATTACGGACGAGGTCACCATAGTGGTTCGCGATCGCAACGCGCTGATCATCGTCACGATGCAGGGCCAGGAGCACGGAGGCGGCTTCGGCCCGGTGCCGGACGCCACCCTCCGCGCCGGCGCGCTCGCGGCCGCGCACGAGGCGATCGCCGGGCTTCGCTGAGCGGTGCGGCCAAACCAGCCCGCAGCGTGACCTACGCTGGTCAACCGTGCTGCTGCTCGCTTTCGACACCGCCACCCCTGCGGTGACCGCCGCCCTTCACGACGGGTCGCGCGTGCTCGCCGCCGACAGCGTGGTCAGCTCCCGCCGACACGGTGAGCTGCTCGCCGCGATGATCGAGAAGGTACTCGCCGACGGCGGTGCGGTGCGCGGCGACCTGGACGCCGTGGCCGTGGGGACCGGACCGGGCCCGTACACCGGCCTGCGCGCCGGGCTGGTCACGGCCCGGGTTCTGAGCAGCGTGCTCGGCGTTCCTGCCGTCGGCGTCTGCACCCTCGACGTGATCGCGCGAGCGGCGGCCCCTGCGGCCGCGGGCCGCGAGTTCATCGTCGCCGCAGACGCCCGCCGCAAGGAGGTCTACTGGGCGCGCTACGACCCAGCGGCGCGGAGAATCCGCGGCCCTGCGGTCAGCAAGCCCGCAGAGCTGGCTGCGGCCGAGCTCACCGCGCCGTGCCCGGTCGCGGGGGAGGGGCCGGTGCTCTATCGAGAGCTCGGCGGCGACCCGATCCCTCCGCGCTACCCCGACGCCGCGCACCTGGCCGAGATCGCGGTGCAGAGCCTGGCGGAGCACCTTCCTGGCCAGCCTCCCGCGCCGCTGTACCTGCGCCGGCCCGACGCCAGGGTGCCCGGCAAGCCGAAGCGGGTGACGGCATGACGGGGGAGTGGAGCGGCACCAGGCGGGATGCGGGAGGCGGGGGCACGCTGCGCGCGATGACGGCCGCCGATCTCGAGACCGTGCTGCTGCTCGAGGACGAGCTGTTCGGCGAGGACGCGTGGTCTCGGCGGATGCTGGAGGGCGAGCTCGCCGAGCAGCCGCGTAGCCGTTACTACCTGGTCGCCGACGACCGCGGCGCCATAGCAGGCTACGGCGGGCTCCTGGTGGCCGCCGCCCAGGCGGACGTGCTCACCCTGGCGGTCGCCGCCGACCGGTGGGGACAGGGGATCGGCTCGGCGCTGCTCGGGGCGCTGCTCGCCGAGGCGGAGCGGCGGAAGTGCACCGAGGTCTTCCTCGAGGTCCGCACCGACAACACCAGGGCGCAGCGGCTGTACCGGAGATACGGGTTCGGCCAGATCGGGGTGCGCAAGGGCTACTACCAGCCGTCCGGCGCCGATGCCCTGGTGATGCGGCGCGACCTGACGCAGGGCACGTCATGACCGCCCCGCTCGTGCTCGGCATCGAGACGTCCTGCGATGAGACCGGCGCTGGCCTGGTACGTGGGCACGAGCTGCTCGCCGACGCGATCGCCTCCAGCGTCGACGAGCACGCCAGGTTCGGCGGCGTCGTGCCCGAGGTGGCCAGCCGGGCGCACCTGGAGGCGATGGTCCCGGCCGTCGACCGCGCGCTGGCCACGGCCGGGGCAAGGCTCGCCGACGTGGACGCGATCGCGGTCACCGCTGGCCCCGGCCTGGCCGGGGCGCTGCTGGTCGGGGTCTGCGCGGCCAAGGCGTACTCCCTCGCGCTCGGCAAGCCGCTCTACGGGGTCAACCACCTCGCCGCGCACATCGCCGTGGACCAGCTCGAGCACGGCGCGCTGCCGGTTCCCGCGGTCGCCCTGCTCGTCTCCGGCGGCCACTCCTCGCTGCTGCTCGTCACCGACCTGCCGGGCGAGATCGTCCCGCTCGGCGCCACGATCGACGATGCGGCCGGCGAAGCCTACGACAAGGTGGCCAGGCTGCTCGGCCTGCCGTTCCCCGGCGGCCCGCCGATCGACGCAGCGGCGAGGTCCGGTGATCCCGCCGCCATAGCCTTCCCGCGCAGCAAGTACCGCGACCACACCCTCGACTTCTCGTTCTCCGGGCTGAAGACGGCGGTGGCGCGCTGGATCGAGGCCCGCGAGGCGGCCGCGCTGGCGGTGCCGGTGGCGGACGTCGCTGCCTCGTTCCAGGAGGCGGTCGTTGACGTCCTGACGCGCAAGGCGGTGAACGCGTGCCGGGCCAACGGGGTGGACCAGCTGGTCATCGGCGGCGGGGTGGCGGCCAACTCGCGGCTGCGGGCGCTCGCGCAGCAGCGCTGCGACGACGCGGGCATCAAGCTCCGGGTGCCCAGGCCCGGGCTGTGCACGGACAACGGGGCGATGGTCGCCGCGCTCGGCTCGGAGCTGCTGGCCAGGGACGTGCCGCCGTCGTCGCTCGACTTCCCCGCCGACTCCGCGATGCCGGTGACCGCGATCGTGGCGGCCTAGCCAGGTCAGCGGGCCCGAGTTGACGCGGTCGTCCGGTACGGATAGTGTGCGGAACTGGCACTCGACAGTGTAGAGTGCTAATGCGACGAGGTTGGTCTGGCACCCGCGACGGCAGGCCGCCATGGTCGCCCTCTGTGAATAAATTTCTCTGCTAGCCCTTTCCGGAGGGGGAGGTCAGATCGTGACGACCGCCACCAAGGTTGTTCTCAAGCCGCTCGAAGACCGGATCGTGGTGCGCCCGCTCGAAGCCGAGCAGACCACCGCTTCCGGCCTGGTCATCCCGGACACCGCAAAGGAGAAGCCCCAGGAGGGCGAAGTCCTCGCGGTTGGCCCCGGCCGGTTCGATGACGCAGGCGCCAAGCGCGTCCCGATGGACGTGAGCGTCGGCGACGTCGTGCTCTACAGCAAGTACGGCGGCACCGAGGTCAAGTACAGCGGCGAGGAGTACCTTGTGCTTTCCGCCCGCGACGTGCTCGCGATCATCGAGAAGTAACAATGGGCGCGCGCCTCAGCGCGTCCAGCACCGCCCCGGGCCGCCAGCAGGCGAGCCCGGGGCGGTGGCATGAAGCCCATCCAGAACACGTAAGTATGAGGTATCCATGGCCAAGAGCTTGGAGTTCGACGAGGACGCGCGGCGGGCGCTGGAGCGCGGAGTCAACCGCCTCGCCGACGCCGTCAAGGTGACGCTGGGCCCCAAGGGCCGCAACGTCGTCATCGACAAGAAGTGGGGCGCCCCGACCATCACCAACGATGGCGTGACCGTTGCCCGTGAGGTCGAGCTGGAGGATCCGCACGAGAACCTAGGCGCCCAGCTCGCCAAGGAAGTCGCGACCAAGACCAACGATGTCGCCGGCGACGGCACCACGACGGCGACCGTGCTGGCGCAGGCGATGGTGCACGAGGGGCTGCGCTCGGTCAGCGCCGGCGCCAACCCTATAGCCCTCAAGCGCGGCATCGACGCCGCCTCGGCCGAGGTGTCCGAGGCCCTGCTCGGGTCCGCCCGCGAGGTGGAAGAGCGGGCCGAGATCGCCAACGTCGCCACGGTCTCCGCGCAGGACAGAAAGATCGGTGACATCATCGCCGAGGCGTTCGACAAGGTAGGCAAGGACGGCGTGATCACCGTCGAGGAGTCGCCCACGATGGGGCTCGAGATCGAGTTCACCGAGGGCATGCAGTTCGACAAGGGCTACATCTCGGCGTACTTCATCACCGACCAGGACCGCATGGAGGCCGTCCTCGAGGACGCCTACGTGCTGCTGAACGGCGGCAAGATCTCGGCGATGACCGACTTCCTGCCGCTGCTCGAGAAGGTCGCGCAGTCCAGGAAGCCGCTGGTGGTCATCGCCGAGGACGTGGACGGGGAGGCCCTGTCCACGCTTGTCGTGAACAAGATTCGCGGGCTGCTTCCGGTGGTCGCCGTGAAGGCTCCCGGCTTCGGCGACAGGCGCAAGGCGATGCTCGAGGACATGGCCGTGCTGACCGGCGGCGAGGTCATCAGCGAGGAGGTCGGCCTCAAGCTGGAGAACGTCGGCCTGGATACGCTCGGCCATGCCCGCCGGGTCGTCGTGACCAAGGACACCACCACGATCATCGACGGCGCGGGCGACCAGGCCGCGATCGACGACCGGATCCGCCAGCTTCGCACCGAGATCGAGAACTCAGACTCCGACTGGGACCGCGAGAAGCTGCAGGAACGCGTCGCCAAGCTGTCCGGCGGCGTGTGCGTGCTTCGCGCGGGCGCGGCGACCGAGGTGGAGCTGAAGGAGAAGAAGCACCGTCTCGAGGACGCGATCTCCGCGACCCGGGCCGCGATCGAGGAGGGCATCGTCCCCGGCGGCGGCAGCGCGCTCGTGCACATCGCGGCGGGCCTCGGTGACCTGGGCAAGAAGGGTGACGAGGCGACCGGCGTCCAGGTGGTGCGCAACGCGCTCCAGGCGCCGGCCCGGTGGATCGCGGAGAACGCGGGCGCCGAGGGCGGCGTGGTCGTCGCAGCCATTGCCGACCTGCCCTCGGGCCACGGCTACGACGCGGCGACCGGTGAGTACGGCGACCTGATGGCGCGCGGTGTCATCGACCCGGTCAAGGTGACCCGGTCGGCGGTGCAGAACGCGGCGTCGATCGCGGGCATGCTGCTGACCACGGAGGCCCTGGTGACGGAGAAGCCGGAGCCGGAGGCGGCCGCACCGGCCAACGGTCACGGTCACTCGCACTGACACGGCAGGGCACCTAGTCCCGTGGCCGCGCTCGCTCGCCGGGCGCGGCCACGGGTTTTTGCGCCCCGCCGCGCCCTGAGCTGCCCTGAGCCGCCGCGGGCCCGGGCCGCCAGGGTTGGAACACTCAGCCAGGGCGGGTGAGGCCCCGTACGCCCACGCCGTCCCCGGGGAGGGTGTGCCGGGTGATACCGGTGTCAACCGCTGCGAACAATGTGTCTGCGGCGAAGCCGGCAATGGCACGATTCTTCTCCATGTAATGCCCTCTGCTTCAATTGCCAGAATAAAGCAGTCCTAATTGCCATCGCAATTATGGCATTCAATACGCAGCGTAGTTGTGTGATTACTAATTGTAGTGAGCGTTACTCCGCATGGCGCTGCGTCACATCAATGTGACCTTTCCGTTGCTCCATTCCTGATGATTCTCCTCGCTTCTCTGGGGCATGATTCATTCGTGACTCGAGGATGCGACGTCCGGCCACTGGCCGCGGCAAGACGGGCAAAATACCAGGTAGAACGGCATGGGATCGGCGCAGAGCCGACGAGTCTCCCCGACTTGATCGGCCTGGCGGCTCGTGGCCAGCAGGCCGCGATCTCCTCGCTGATCGAGGAGATCCGGCCAATGATCGTTCGGTATTGCCGTGCCCGCCTCGGCCAGATAAGCGGCCAATACCATATCGCCGACGACGTGGCGCAGGAGGTGTGCATCGCGGTCCTTTCCGCGCTTCCCCGCTACCGGGACATGGGCCGGCCGTTCGCGTCATTTGTGTTCGGGATAGCCTCGCATAAAGTGGCGGACGCTATGAGGAATGCGGCAAGGCTTGCGATCCCGACCGAGGACCTGCCCGACGGCCCCGACGGCCGTCCCGGGCCCGAGGAGACCGTCGTGGCCTACATCGAGGCCGAGCGGGTCCGGGCCCTGCTGGCGCGGCTCCCGGCGCATCAGCGCGAGCTCCTGGTGCTCCGGGTGCTGACCGGCATGTCGGCCGAGGAGACCGGCCAGGCACTCGGCATGTCGCCGGGTGCGGTCCGGGTCGCGCAGCATCGGGCGCTCGCCAGGCTCCGGGCGATCGCCCGCGAGGAGTGGATCGCCTGACCGCGGGCAGGGCGGCGGCCCAGCGGCGGGGACGGCGGCCCGGTTGCCGTGAAGGCAGGGTCGCGGGACGCGACGGGGCGTGGCGCGGACCGAGCCCTCGCCGGAGTCACTACGATGAAACATGGCCAGAACCGAGCAGCCGAAAAATGACATGACCGCAGCCGCCAAGTTCGACCCGCCGGCCCTGACCTTCGACGACGTGCTCCTGCTGCCCGCCCACTCGGCCATCATGCCGAGCGAGGCCGATACCACAGCGGCGCTGACCCGCCGCATCACGCTGCGGGTGCCGCTGGTCTCCGCCGCCATGGATACCGTCACCGAGGCCCGGATGGCCGTTGCCATGGCCCGCCAGGGCGGGGTGGGGGTGCTGCATCGCAACATGTCCATCGAGGACCAGGCGCAGCAGGTTGACATGGTGAAGCGGTCCGAGGCAGGCATGATCACCAATCCGGTGACCTGCGGCCCCGAGGCGACCGTCGCCGACGTCGAGCAGCTTTGTGCCCGCTACCGGATCTCCGGGGTGCCGGTGACCGGCGCCGATGGCGTGCTGCTTGGCATCGTCACAAACCGTGATATCCGCTTCGAGACCGACCACCGGCGCCGGGTCACCGAGGTGATGACGCCGATGCCGCTGGTTACCGCCCCGGTCGGGGTGCAGCCGGAGGAGGCGCTGCTGCTGCTCAAGCAGTACAAGGTGGAGAAGCTGCCGCTCGTCGACGAGACCAGCAGGCTGCGCGGGCTCATCACGGTCAAGGACTTCACCAAGAGCGAGAAGTTCCCCAACGCGACCAAGGACGCCGGCGGGCGGCTG
>JASHQP010000388.1 GCA_030039095.1 Streptosporangiaceae bacterium | reverse complement strand
CGGGCTCGGTCCCCGCCGGCGGCCACGGGCGCAGGCCCCAGGTGGGCATCGGCTCGGGTGGGGCGAAGCCGTGGCCGGCCATCAGGATGGTGTCGGCCAGGAACGCGGCCAGCTCGCGCAGGTTGCCGGGCCCGCCGTGGGCCAGGTACCCGTGCGCCTGCGCGGCGATGCCCGCCGGAACGCTGGACAGGGCCATCAACGCCGCGTCCGGGACGAACTCGCCGCCGAGCACGATCAGCGGGAGCGGCTGCCGGCGCAGCGCCGCGAGCCCCTCACGCCACGCCTGCTCGCCGCCCAGCAGGCGCACGACCACGACGGCGCTGCCGTCGAGGAGCGGCGCGAGATCGGCCGGGTCCAGGCGGGCCGGGTTAGCGAGCCGGTAGTCGGCGCCGCAGGCCTTGGCGGCCAGCAGATCGGTGTCGGACGTGGACAGCAGCAGGACGGTGCCGCCGCTGGGTCCTGAAGGCACGACAGGTCCTCCTCGGGATCCGCGTCCCGGGTCGAAGGTCGCGGCGGCCGGAGTGTCCTGGCTCCCGGATCGTTGCGCGCCCCGGCCTTCCCGCCCGAACGGGCCGTGGCCACGGCGGGGTCTGCTCCCCGGTGACAGTGGCGGGACCGCGCCGGATTCGCACCGGCTTCCTCGCTGACCGTCGCGTGTACCTGCTGACTCTCGCGCACACCGAGCAAGCACGTCAAACGGAACCGCCATGTCGAGCCGCACGAACCCGCCCTGCCCGCCCCGCGAGGGCGCCGGCGCATGACACGAGGCTGCTGAGACGTTTCCGCGCCGTACCACCAGCTTCGTCAGCCTCAGCCGCCCAGCCTGGCCTCGCGCAGGGACTCAGATTTAAAACCTGCCCGGCGCCGGAGCTTCCAGCACCGCCGACTCCTCAAGTCAGCGGCATTGTGCCAGAACCCCATGGCGGTGCCCACCACTCCGTTGGGGAGGGTGGCGAACTGCTTGGGCGGGCGGATTTCAGCGGCCGGGCGCGGGTTCAGGGGGCCGGGCGCGGGTTCAGAGGTTGTGCGCGGAAAGGATCTTCATGAGGTTGCGCTTGCGCTTCTGGCTGACGCGTCTTGGCCTTGAAGCCAGCAACGCCGCGAAATGATGGCTCATACTCACTGTACGCGTGCTGCAACTCCGCGTGCTTGCAGCAGAGTGCGGATGTCGCCCGGATCGCTGGTAAATACGAGGTCCCCAGCGGTCACCAACAGCGACATGCGCATCGACGACATCGGCCGAGCAAGCTACAGTCCCTTCTGGTCGAGAATCTTGATCAAGTTACGCTTCCGCTTCTGGTCCCGGCGCAAGGCGGTCATGTACCGGGCGAACCTGTCAGTCGTCCCCAAGGTCTCGTGGCAGGCACGCGCGGACAGCAGCAGGGTCGCCATGCGGTGGTAGATGGGGTTGCCCGTCATGCTCTTCAACGGGGCGATCGCCCTCATGTAGACCGCCAGCGCGTCGGCCGGACGGGTAGCCACCGAGGCGTCGGCCAGCCGAAGCCACTGAGCCTCCGAAGCGGCGTCCTTCGCCGCCTCCCAGGCGGCATCCAGATCACCGTCGCCGAGAAGCGCATCGACCAGAACCGGGCTGCCTGACTCCCATGAGTCGCGGGCAGGAGGACGATGCGCCTCCTTACCGAGAAGAGCCAGTGCCTCGGCACGCTCCGCGGGCCATACGCCGGAATCCTTGGCCGCATCCCGGAGCGCCTTGTAGCTGGCTAGCGTCCGCTCGTCACGGAAGCGCTCGCGCCGCAGGCGGAGCACGTCGTCGCCCCGGCCCGCGGCGGCATAGCGCCTGGCCAGATAGTCGACGAGTCGCTCGTCTGGACTCGCAGCCTCCGCCAGGCCCCGTTCGGCCCAGGCGAGGGCCTCACCGCCACGGCCGTTCTCGTCGAGTTCCTCGGCGATACGAAGGTGGTTCCAGCCGCGGTCATCAAGATGGGCGGCGTACATCGCGATCAGCGCGTCAACATCACCTTCGGCCCTGGCCAGCGATTCCATGAGAGTCCGCGCCTGCCAATCCTGCGGATTCCGGGAGTACACGGCCTCTATGCGCTCGCGTACCGCGGCGAAGCCTTCGTCGCCGAGCAGGCTGGCGTAGCCGGCGAGATCGAGCCCGAACCCATAGTCGCTGAGCAAGAGCAGCCCGGCGAGATCGACGCCGAGAGAGACCGGATCCGGAGGCGCGGCCTCACAGGCGCGCAGATGAGCCGCTAGCAGCTGATGTGCGGCTTCGCCGACCACTCCCGAGGAGTTGTCGACGTAATCCAGCGCCTCGGTCAGCATGGCGACCGCTTCGCGCGCTATCGCGATCGCGTCCGCTGCACCACCGGCGCCGGTCAGGTCGTCGATCGCAGCGACCGCCCTGTGCACGTCGTTGGCGTAGGCGTAGGCCTCGCTGTATTCGGCATAGCCGCGCCGGGGCAGGATCAGATCCTGAACGGCGCGCCGGACCGTCACGGCATCCAAGTTGACCGACGCTGCGCGCAGCTCGAAGCGGCGGCGCAGATCCGGCTCCTCGTCGAGCAACCCGGTCAGCTCGGCCAGCAGTTCCTTCTTTGACAGCGAAACCAGCCAGGACTCGAGCGCATACCGCTCGGCTCGGGTGGCCTCGATAAGTACTGGAAGGTCATCACCCATCTCGAGCACCGCGAGCCCAACAGCAACGCAGTGCTTGCAGAAGAAGCCTTCCTGGCCATAGGGGCAGGTGCAGGACCCGCTGAGCTCTTCGTCACCGAATCCCAAGCGGACCCGGTACTTGCTGCTGCCGTATACGGACGCGGTGATCTGCGTGCTGGAAACGTCCAGGTCTTCCACATCGCGGAGATAGTCCAGGCCACGCTCGAATGACCTGGCCCCCGCGGCGCCCTCGAGGTCATCCTTCGTAAATGCCAGAACCGGCGTCATGCCGACCATTGAACACCTGCCCACCGACATTGCCGCCACACCACTTGGGGAGCGGCACAGAAAGGCGGGCAAAGGATCTGGTTATTGGCCGGGCGACCGTTGTTGGCCGGCAAGGGCCCGGCCTGGCCTGGCCAGGCTATGGGCCTCTGTCACGGCGCGGCCCGTTCCGCCCCATGGCCATCGACCAGAGCAGCGCCGCAGGCCAGCGGTATGCTGCGGGCCGTGCACGGCCGCTGCCAAGACCGCGTCGCCCCGTCACTCGCGCAGCCCTCGGGCGCCGGGCGGGACGTTGCCGCTGCCGACGCGTGCCCGGGGATCCTCGACCTGCACGAGGCGCGCGACGGGCTCGTCGCCCGGATCCGGCTGCCCGGCGGCTACGCGAGCAGCGCCCGGCTGCGGTCGCTGGCAGCGCTCGCCGAAAGGTTCGGCGACGGGCGCGTCGACCTGACAGCCCGCGGGAACGTGCAGATCCGGGGCATCCAGCCGGACGCCGCCGACGCCATGGCGCAACGCGCGGCCGCTGCCGGTCTCATGCCCTCGCCCGCGCACGACCGGGCGCGCAACATCACCGCGAGCCCGCTGGCGGGCCTGGCCGGCCGTCCGGACCTGCGCGGCCTCGT
>JASHQP010000032.1 GCA_030039095.1 Streptosporangiaceae bacterium | reverse complement strand
GCGCCCCCGATGTACGAACCCGGCTGGCCGCAGCAGCCCCCGCTGGGGCAGCCTCCGGGCGCGCCGCACGGCCCGGGCCCCGACTTCTTCAGCAAGCTGCGCGTGGCTCGTCCGCAGTCTGGGCTGCTGAGCGGCAAGCGGATGGTGTTCGTCCTCGCGGCGGTGGCCGTCATTGTCGTGGGGATCATCGCCGGCATCGCCCTCTCCGGCGGGTCATCACCGAGCACGCCGGCGGCCTCGTCGAACGCCGCCTCCCCGGCCCCCTCGTCGAGGGCCACCACCCTCGCGGCCGGGCAGGCGACGGCCGTGAGCAGCCTGCTGAGCTCCAGCGCGGCCACCCGGCGGTCGCTGGAGGGCGCGGTCGCCGACGCCCGCAACTGCTCGAACCTGGCGAGCGCGACCAGCCAGATCCAGGCCGTGGCCAGCCAGCGCAACGCCGAGTACCGCCGGGCGAAAGCCCTGTCCATGGGGGCACTGGCCAATGGAACCGTGGCGAAGGCGGATCTGCTCGCGGCGCTGCGCGCCTCGCTCGACGCCGACCGGGACTACCTGACCTGGGCCCGCAGGGAACTGCGCTCCGGGTGCCGGCCGGCCGGCCGGTCGCCCGCCTACAACGCCGCGGTCAGCGCGGACTCCCAGGCAGGCTCGGCGAAGGCGACGTTCGTGCAGGCGTGGAACCCGATTGCGGCCAAGTACGGCGACCCGCAGGAGTCGGCCGGCGACATCTAGCGGCGCCAGGGAACCCGCGGGTTCCCTGGCGAGCCGTAGTCGGGTTCCTGCTACGCGGGAGCCAGGAACGCCCGCAGGGCCGCGATCATCATCGCCGGGTCCTCGGCGCCGCCGAGCTCGCGCGCCGAGTGCATGGCGAGCGCCGGGTTGCCCACGTCGACCGTTGGCATCGCCAGCCCCGCGGCGACGTACGGCCCGATCGTCGACCCGGTGCGCACGCCGCTGCGCATGACGAAGTACTGCACCGGCACCGCGGCCTGCTCCGCGGCCAGCAGGAACGCGGCGTGCGTCGTCGCGTCGGTGGCGTACAGCACGTTCGCGTTCAGCTTCAGGACCGGGCCGCCGTTGAGCGCGACCTGGTGCTGCGGCTCCTGCTTGTCCGGGTAGTTCGGGTGCGTCGCGTGCCCCATGTCCGCGGACACGTGCACCGAACCCGCGATCGCGCGCAGGTACTCGTCGCGCGTCCCGCCCCTGGCGAGCACCGAGCGCTCCAGCTGCCTGCCCAGCCAGGCGCCGCGCGCGCCGGTCGCCGACACGCTGCCGATCTCCTCGTTGTCGAACAGGACCAGCGCGCTCACGTGCTGGCGGGCCGGGTCGCCGGCGACCGCGGCCAGCGCCGACACGCAGGCGTGCGAGCACTCCAGGTCGTCCAGCCGCGCGGTGCTGATGAACTCCTCGTTCGCTCCCGCCAGCCTGCCCCCGGTCAGGTCGTACGTCATCAGGTCATGGCCCAGCACGTCCCCGGCCGGGACGCCGAGCTCGGCCCCGATGAGTGCCCTGAACGCTCCGATTTCGGGCGGGCCGAGCGACCAGACGGGAACCACGTGCTGCTGCGGATCCAGCTTCAGCCCGGACCCGGCCTTCAGGTCGGTGTCCATGTGGATGGCCAGCTGCGGCACGCGCAGCAGCGGCCGGTCGATGCGCAGCAGCCGGGTCTGCGGGCCGTCGGCGGTGCGCACCACCACCCGGCCGGCCAGCCCGAGATCGCGGTCGAGCCAGGAGTTGAGCAGCGGGCCACCGTAGACCTCCACGCCGAACTGCCGGATGCCGGCCGCGCCGGTGTCCGGGCGCGGCTTGACCCGCAGCGTCGGGCTGTCGGTGTGGGCGCCGAGCAGGCGGAACGGCGTGTACGGCGCCGCCCCCTCCGGGAGCACCCAGGCGAACAGCGACCCGCCATCGACGGTGACGTAGCGGCCCGTTTCCGACGGCCACTGCTGGCCGAGTCCGACCTCGGTGAAGCCGGCCGCGGCGAGCCGGCGCAGCGCCTCGGCGGCGGCGTGGTACGGCGACGGTGAGGCGTCGATGAAGTCGATCAGGTCAAGGGCGGTGCCACGGGCGTCGATCACCGGTACATCATGCCGCACCGCCCGGAGCGGGGATCTCCCAGCCGTCCGGCAACGAGGCCCGGCGGGCCGCGCCCGCGGGGAACGCCGACGTCAGGCGGGCTCGAGGACGAACACCGGTATCTGCCGCGTGGTCCGCTCCTGGTACTCCGCGTACGGCGGATAGGCGGCGACCGCACGCTCCCACCACTGCGCGCGCTCCGCGCCGGTGACTTCCCTGGCGGTCATGTCCTGCCTGTGCGTGCCGTCCTGCAGCTCGACCCGGGGGTTGTCCCGCAGGTTGTAGTACCACTGCGGATGCGTCGGGGCGCCGCCGCGGGACGCCACGGCGGCGTAGCGGCCGTCGTGCTCCACGCGCATCACCGGCGTCTTGCGCACCTTGCCGCTGCGCCCCCCCAGATTGGTGATGATCACCACAGGGAGCCCGGTGTCGCGCAGCGTCGTCCCCTCCGTGCCACCGGAACCTTCGTAGGCCTCAACCTGGTCCCGCACCCACCCCAGCTTGCTCGGCTCGTACTCACCATCGACAGGCATGGGCCTAGTCAAGCACCTGCGGTCGGCGCCCCGCGGCTCAGCGCCGCGATCAGTCACGCGTTCGCTGCCATCGCCGCCTGCAGCACCGGGCGCAGTCGCTCGATGTCCGCGAGCGAACTCAGGTGCAGCTCGATCCAGTTGCGGCGGCCGGGGTCACGGCGGACCGCCGGATGGTGGCCAGCCAGGCCGCCACGGCCGTGGTGCCGAACCCGGAATCCGGGTTGATCTCGAACTTCTCCGGGACGATCTCGGTGACGTTCCACCCGTCGCCGAACGCGGCACGCAGCTCGTCCTGGCGAACACGGCGCGGGCCGAAGTCGCCGGGCTGATGCTCGCTGAAGCAGATCAGGTACAGGATTCCGCCCGGCTCGAGCACCGAGGCCAGGCTGGCCACGTACCTGGCGCGGTCTTCGTCGTCGAAGACGTGGAATACCCCGCTGTCGATGACGGTCTCGAAGGCCACCCCGAGCGGGCCGAGGTTCAGCGCGTCGGCGACCTCGAAGCGCGCCGCGATGCCGCGCTCGGTCGCCTTGTCCCGCGCCCGCTGGATCGCGCGCGGCGAGATGTCGACCCCCAGCGCGTCCGCGCCCTTGGACGCGCCCAGCAGGGTGTTCTCGCCCGTGCCGCAGCCCGCGTCGAGCAGCCGCCCGCTCAGCAGGCCCGCGTCGGCATGGCGCACGAAGACCGGCTGAGGGCGGCCGATGTCCCACGGCGGGGACGCGTTCGCGGCGTACGAGCCGTCCCAGTTCTCCGGTGACGAGGCCATGGCATCCCCCTGCAGGGATCGGACTAGGATCGCTGCCTGTTGCGTGCAATCCCATGGTGCCAGGGTCGCCGCGGCAAGGAGGGAGCAGGGCCGATGCAGCCGATGCCAGAGGACTGGACCAGGGCAGTTGCCGTGGTCGCACACCCGGATGACCTCGAGTACGGGGTCGCCGCGGCCGTTGCCCGGTGGACCGGCCAGGGCAAGGAGGTCTCCTACCTGCTCGCGACCAAGGGCGAGGCAGGCATCGCGGGACAGCCGCCGGAACGGGTCGGGCCGCTGCGGATGGAGGAAGAACGGCGCAGCGCCGCCGTGGTGGGCGTGACCGAGGTCGTGTTCCTCGACCACCCGGACGGGCTGGTCGAGTACGGGGCTGCGTTGCGGCGCGATCTCGCCGCCGCGTTCCGCAGGCTGCAGCCCGAGGTGGTCATCACGACGAGCTTCGACCTCACCTGGGGCGAGGACGGCCCGGTCAACCACGCCGACCACCGCGCGGTCGGGCTCGCGGTGCTCGACGCCTGCCGGGATGCCGCCAACGAGTGGGTGTTCCCGGACGCCGGGCCAAGGTGGAGCATCCGCGACGCGTACGTGGCCGCCACCGGCAGCCCGACCCACTTCGCGGACGTCACCGCGACGATCGAGGCGGGCGTCGCCTCGCTGCGCGAGCACCGGGCCTACCTGGAGCGACTCGGCGGCGACTTCGACCCCGACGAGTTCCTCCGCAACATGTCCGGTTACATCGGCCTCGGCGCGGGTGTCGACTACGCGGTCGGCTTCCGCCGCTACTCGATGTGACCGTGCCGCTTGCCTACCCCGGGACTGACCTGACAGACGGCGTTGCGCTGCTGCGCAAATGGAGCGAGGCCGATGTCGGCTGCGTGCGGGAGGCATCGGCCGACCCCCAGATTCCGCAGTGGACCACGGTGCCCGCCGCATTCACCGAGGCGGAAGGGCTGGCGTTCATCCGCCGCCAGTGGGGCCGCCTCGACAGCGGCGAGGGCCTATCGCTCGCGCTCGAGGGCGCGGCGGCCAGCGAAGCCGTCGGCCTGACAGTGCTGATGCTGCATCCGCGGTGGCCGGGAGTGGCCGAGATCGGGTACTGGGTTATTCCCAGGGCCAGGGGCCGGGGACTCGCCACCCGCGCGATCCGGCTCGCGTCGAGGTGGGCGCTGAGCGAGGCAGGCCTGGCGCGGGTGGAGGCGCTGGTCGAGCCCGGCAACTCGGCGTCTCAGCGGGCGCTGCTGGGAGCCGGCTTCCGCGCCGAGGGCGTGCTGCGCTCGTTCCTGACCAGCAACGATGGCCGGCGTGCCGATGCGGTGGTGTTCTCACGCCTCGCGGCTGACGAGTAGAGCCAGGGCCCGGCGGTACCGGGTGGTGGTACGCGTCATCCCGCGCGGGCGTACTGGCGCCGGTGCGCGTCGACCGCGCGCTCGGCTTCCTCCACGGCGAGATCGGCGTTGATCGCCGCTCCCGCGGTCAGGCCAGCGGCCGCCGATCTGGACCGCGAAGCGCTCGCCAGCGCGGCTCGCTGGTCTGCGAGGCGTGGAACAGGCGGACCCGGCGGCCGCTGACCAGCAGTTCTGCTGCGCGGCCGGTCAGGGCGCCGCGGTGATGGGGGCCATGCGGGGGGCGGCAAGGCGCAGGTAATCGTCGGTGGCGAGCGCGATCGAACGGTCCAGCCGTGCAGCATTGAAGAATAGCTCCGGCGCCGCCAGCAGCGCCGGGTCGGCGATGACCTCCAGCCGCGGGTGGTAGCTGAACGGCAGGATGGTGCCGCTCGCGCTGCCGGCCAGTTCCTCGGCCTTGTCCTGCCCCGCGAACGCCACGTAGGTCCCGGCAAGGAGCGCCTTGACCGCCTGGAGGTCGAGGCGGGCGTCACCGGGCACCACGGTCAGCGCATACCGGGTCTCCTTCTTGCCGACCTTGACGATGACGACCAGGCACTTGGCAGCCTGCGCCACATCGTGGCCGCGCAGGGCGCTGACCAGCTCGGTGCGCCCCTCCGGCGGGTGGTCGATCAGACGGTAACGCGCCCCGCTGGCGTCAAGATCCGCGATCAGGCGCTCGTAGAGACTCACCCCGCGGGCGCCGTCCAGGTCACCATTCACCATGCAGCTGCTCCTTGGCTTCCGCGATGCGTTCTTCATCGCGCTGGTAGAACACCCATTGCCTGATCTTCTTGCCGCGGATCAGCCCCGCCTGGCTGAGCACCTTCAGGTGCTCCCCGCACGTCGGCTGGCTCACTCCGAGCTTCTGCGCGATGAACAGCGAGCAGACCCCGTCGCGGGCAAGGTCACCGTCCTGCTGCGGCGGGAAGTGCCGTTCGGGATCCCGCAGCCATTCCAAGATCAGCAGGCGCTTGTCGCTGGCGAGCGCCTTCACGAGACCGATCTCGAGCACAAAGGCATTCTGGCAATAAGCTAACTACCTGTCTAGCCGCAGAGCACGCAGGCAACCGCGTGGCCGACGGCGGCGGCTGACGCTGTGAGCCCTGATCGGCGGGGCGTAGGGTCGGATGCATGGTGACCGCAGGCCGCAAGGTGCTTCTTCTCGCCGCCGACGACTTCGAGGACATGGAGCTGCTCTACCCGCTCTACCGGCTGATCGAAGAGGATGTCGCGGTCACCGTGGCCGGCCTGGACGACCACCCGGTGACCGGGAAGAAGGGGCATGGCCCCGTGCCGGTCGACACCACCGTGGGCAACGTCGCGGCGGCCGGCTTTGATGCCCTAGGCGTCCCGCGGGGCGGGCCGCGCAGGGTAGCCCCGTGCGGCGGCCCGCCCTGGGATTGCCGTCAGTCTCCGAGGTCGCTCAGGAACCTGTTGGTGTACTCCAGTGGTGTCGTGCCGGAAATCGAGTTGCAGGTCGGGGACGCATAGTCATCGGCGCAGGGCGTGTCCCGGTCCAGTGACCAGAAGTGCAGTCCGGCCAGGCCGTTGTCGACCGCGTATGCCGTCAGCGTGTCCACGTCAGCGATGGTGAAGGTCTCGCTGGTGGTGTCGTTCATGCCGATCATCGGGGTGACGGCGATCTTGCTCGCCGGGATTCCATAGGTGTGCTCGAGGTTCTGCACCGCCTGGATCGCCGACTGCGCCATCTCGCAGCTGCCGGAGACGACGACGCAGACGCTGCTGGACGCGCTGCCGTAGTCCATGGTCATCAGGTTGATGACGTAGTTGCTCAGGCCGGAGCCGAGCACCGCCTCCACGACCTCGTTGCCGAGCGAGTTCACTCCGCCGTAGCTGCCGTCGGATGCCCCCAGCGTGGCGAGCGTGAACGAGAACTGCAGGTTCGGGTACTCCGACTGGGCTCCCGCCGCCGCGTCGACCAGGTCCTCGATCTCCGACTCGCTCTGGCCGCCCTCGATGTCGAAGTCGATGCCGACCAGGTGCGGGCTGGCGTAGGTAGCGATGAACGATTCCATGCCAGCCGTCGAGTCGCAGGTGAAGGTGCCGGCCTCACCGCCGGTCGAGACAACGTAATCCAGGCCGGCGGCCTGGAGTTGCGGAACGTTCTCCGCAGCCCAGTCGGCACCCGAGACGCCACCCCAGGTCTCGCTGCCGCATTCTCCGGTAGCGAACGCGAGCGTGATCGCGGGAAGGTCCGGAACGTACTGCGACACCAGGCTGCCGGAGCCCACCACCGGCAGGTCGGACCCTTCCACGGCCGACTGCATCTCGTACGTGTTCCAGTTCATGTTGATGGTGACGTCCTTGTACGGGCTGAAGAGCAGGCCGCTGACCGAGCCCGTGCCGGAACCTGACCCTGACCCTCCCCCGCCCCCTGAGCCCGATCCCGAGCCGCCGCCGGTGCAGGCGCCGTCGGACGTCCACGGCTCTCCCGAGCCGCTGCCGCCGTTGTTCGTCGCCGGGTCGTTGCCCTGCGTCCACCAGTTGGCGGTGTAGTTGATCCCGTCCTCGCTGGCCTGGTCGCCGGCGGTGTAGACAGTGGTGGAACTCCAAGCTGCCGCGCATGCGGTGGATGCCTGCGCGGCTGGCCCAGCGGCCAGCGCGAGGCCCGGGCCGCCCGCCGTTAACGCGAGAGCCGAGCCGGCGGTGAGAACTGTGCGCAGAATGCGTCGTCCGACGTGCATGGGACCCTCCAGAGGAAGAGCTGGGGCGATATGGCGCCCCCACCATGCGCCGGTGTTCCTGGTCAGTTTGTATGCCCGGAGAGCCGGGGCAGTCAAGACTTACTGTTAAGAATCTTTCTAGTAAGTGCGGGAACGGTGCGGCGGCTCGGCCGGGGGCCAACTGGAGCCGCTCGGCGGCCTGCCGGTCATCAGTGGCTCGTGATCGTCAGGCGCGGCGAGGCGCGGTCGGCGCGGACCTCGACCGTGCCGCCGACCGGGAACGTCACCATCGGGCTGGTGTGGCCGAAGTCGACGTTGGCGATCACCGGCAGGCCGGCCAGCTCCGGCTTGGTGGCGACGATCTGCGCCAGCAGCTCACGCGTCATGCCGGTCTGCCGCTGGAACCGGCCGATGACCAGGCCCCGCACGCCGCCGAAGGCCGGCTGCTGCAGCAGCGACACGAGGTTCCGGTCGATGTCCCAGGGCCGCGCCTGGTCGTCGTCCTCGGCGAAGACCACCGCGCCGTCGAGCGGCGGCAGGTACGGGGTGCCGTGCAGCAGGCTGAACGTGCACAGGTTGCCGCCGACGATCGTGCCGGCCGCCTCGCCCTCCTGCAGCACCCACCAGTCCGTTCCGGCCTCCAGGCGCCGGTCCTCCTGATCCAGGTACCACTCGTCGTCGCTCCAGGCTGGCGACGGTTCCAGCCGGAACGGGTCGTCGCGCATCAAACAGGCCACGAAGCCGGCTTCGGTGTAGGAGAAGTGATGCTTCATGCCGAAGCTCGAGTAGTGCGGGCCCGAGTAGCCGACGAGCCCGGTCGTGGCGTAGAGCGCGCTGGACAGCGCCGTGATGTCGGAGAAGCCGCACAGCACCTTGGGGTGCGCGGCGATCAGGCCGTAGTCGATGCCGGCGAGCAGCTGGTTGGCGTTGTGGCCGCCGATCACGGTGAGGATCCCGTCCACCCCGGGATCCTCGAACGCGGCGTGCAGGTCGGCCAGGCGCGCCGCCACCGGCGACGAGACGAAGTCGTCGCACTCCTCGACGTGCTCGCCGAACGAAACCCGCAGGCCGAGCGCGGACAGCTTCCGGCCGGCCTCCTCGCGGGCCTCGGCGGGAATGATCGCCAGCGACCTCGACGGCGCGATCACCCGCACCGACGAGCCCGGCTGCAGCTTCGGCGGCACTACCGGCATCGGTCCATGGTGCCCGATCGCGCGCCACGGCCGCGAGGGAGTTTCCGCCGGGGCCGGCCCGGCGTCGTCAGATCACCTGGGCCGCGATCTTGTCGGCGGCGGCCCGGACGGCCGAGCCGTGCCGGCTCACGAGCTCGGTCATCGCGGCGGGAGACCACGGGATCGCGACGACCACCGCGGCGACAACCTGGCCGGACCGCGAGCGTACCGGCGCGGCTATCGATCGCAGGGCGCTGTCGAGTTCCTCGTCGTTGGTGGCGATGCTGGTCCGGCGTACCTTCTCGAGCTCCCTCAGCAACGATTTCTTGTCGGTCAGGGTGCGAGGACCGCGCTGCGTCAGTTCCATGCGGTCCAGCAGCCGGTCGAGATCCGGCTGCGGCAGGTAGGCCATCAGCGCCTTGCCGGTCGCGCTGCAGTAGAAGGGCAGCCGGGACCCGACGCGCAGGCTGAACTCGAGGTGATGGTAACGGCCCAGCCGCCCGAGGACGCGGTCGATCAAGATCACGTCGGCGTCGTCACGGATGGCCAGGTTCGACGTGAGCCCGGTGGCGTCGGTGAGCTGCCGCAGGTACGGTCCCGCGACCTCGCGCAGCTCCAGCGACCCCAGCACGGAGAAGCCCAGATCCAGGACACGCGGGCCGAGGCGGTACCGGCGCGTCGAGGCCTCCTGCTCGAGATACCGGAGCGAGGCGAGCGTGGCCACGTAGCGGTGCGTCGTGCTGCGGGTCAGGCCCAGCTCGCGGGCCAGTTCGCTGATCCCGAGCGCCGGGCGGTCCGGCCGGAATGCCGACAGGATCGCCAGGCCGCGCTCCAGCGACTGGGAGAAGCCCGGGCCGTTGATTTCCTGAAGCATGTTCTGAATATTAGAACAGCATCCCGACATTTGAACATGCCTGACGACGTTCGGCAGCCATCGCGGCGAGCAGGTGGTGTGGATGAGCCGGGCGGGACCGGTGCTACGTGCGGGCCCGCGCCGCTTCCTTCATCGCGGGCACGACGGCGCCGCCGTACGCCGCGAGGGTTGCGTCCTTGGCGTCGTGCTGCAGGTAGATCGCGAACTGGTCGACGCCCAGGCCTTGCAGTTCGCGGAGCCGCCGGACCTGCTCGTCGACGGGCCCGATGAGGCAGAACCGCTCGACGATCTCGTCCGGCACAAAATCGGTGTGGCTGCTGCCGGCCTTGCCGTGGGCGTTGTAGTCGTAGCTTTCCCGCCCGGTGATGTAGTCGCTGAGCGCCTTCGGCACCGCGGTGCCCTCGCTGCCGTAGCGGGCGACGATGTCGGCGACGTGATTGCCGACCATGCCGCCGAACCAGCGGCACTGGTCACGCGCGTGAGCCTGCTGCTGGGGCGTGCCGTCGGTGACATACGCGGGCGCGGCGACGCAGATCTTCACGTCGCCCGCGGCGCGGCCCGCGTCGGCGGCGGCCTTGCGGACCGCCGCGATCGACCACGCCGTGATGTCCGGGTCGGCGAGCTGCAGGATGAAGCCGTCGCCCACCTCGCCCGCGAGCGCCAGGGCCCTGGGGCCGTACGCGGCCACCCAGACCGGCAGCCGGGATTCGGTTGCCCACGGGAGGCGCAGTTCCGCCCCCTTGTAGGGGACCGCCTGGCCGTTGGCCAGGCCGCGGATCACCCGCACCGCTTCACGCAGGTTGGCGAGGGTCGCCGGCCGGCCGCTGATGACCCGCACGGCGGAGTCGCCCCGGCCGATGCCGCAGATCGTGCGGTTGCCGAACATGTCGTTGAGCGTCGCGAACAGCGACGCGGTGACGGTCCAGTCGCGGGTGGACGGGTTGGTGACCATCGGCCCCACCGTCACGCGGTGCGTCGCGGCAAGGATCTGGCTGTAGATGACGTACGGCTCCTGCCAGAGCAGGTGCGAGTCGAACGTCCAGACGTGCCGGAACCCGTGGTGCTCGGCGCGCCGGGCGAGGTCGACGACGCGCCAGGCGGGCGGGTCGGTTTGCAGTACCAGGCCGAACTCCATGGCAGCCTCAGATCAGGTTCTGCGACAGGCCGCGCGGGACGAACCGGCCGTGGCCCCTGGTTCCCACGTAGCCGGAACTGTCCTTGATGACCGTGCCGCGGGACAGGACCACGTCGACATGCCCGTCGATCTCCCATCCCTCCCACGCCGAGTAGTCCATGTTCATGTGGTGGGTCTTGCCGACGCCGATCGAGGTGTGGCCGCCCGGGTCGTAGACCACGATGTCCGCGTCCGCGCCGGGACCGATCACGCCCTTCTTGCCGTACATGCCGAACATCCGGGCCGGCGTCGCGCAGCAGACGTCCACCCAGCGCTCCAGCGAGATGCGCCCGTCGGCCACGCCCTGGTACAGCAGGTCCATCCGGTGCTCGACGCTGCCGATCCCGTTGGGGATCTTGGCGAAGTTGCCGACGCCCATGTCCTTCTGGTCCTTCATGCAGAACGGGCAGTGGTCCGTGGACACCGTGGTGACGTCGCCGGTGCGGATGTAGCGCCAGAGCTCGTCCTGGTGGCCCTCGGCGCGGGCGCGCAGCGGCGTCGAGCACACCCACTTGGCGCCCTCGAACCCGGGCGCTCCGAGGTTCTCCTCCAGCGAGAGGTAGAGGTACTGCGGGCAGGTCTCGCCGAACACGTTCTGGCCGGCGTCCCTGGCCTCGGCGATCCGGGCCAGCGCCTGCTTGGCCGACACGTGGACCACGTACAGCGGCGCGCCGGCCAGGTCCGCGAGCATGATCGCGCGATGCGTGGCTTCCTGCTCGGTCTGCCACGGCCGGGTGACGCCGTGGTAGTACGGCGCCGTCTCGCCCCGCTCCAGCGCCTGCTGCACGAGCACGTCGATGGCCGAGCCGTTCTCGGCGTGCATCATGATCAGCCCGCCGTTGCCGGCGGCCGTCTGCATCGCCCGCAGGATCTGGCCGTCGCTCGACAGGAACACACCCGGGTAGGCCATGAAGAGCTTGAAGCTGGTGATGCCCTCGCCGATCAGCTCGTCCATCGCCTTCAGCGAGTCTGCGTTGACGTCGCCGATGATCTGGTGGAACGCGTAATCGATGGCGCAGTTCCCGGCGGCCTTCTCGTGCCACACCG
The DNA here is from genome assembly GCA_030039095.1 of Streptosporangiaceae bacterium. The sequence continues at coordinate 16,864 of JASHQP010000032.1, read as the reverse complement.
CGACCTGGTCCTGCACGCGCTGGCCGTGCGACTGCACCACGAAGTCGACGATCGTGGTGGTGCCGCCCCACGCCGCGGCTCGGGTGCCGGTCTCGAACGTGTCCGAGGCCTGGGTCCCGCCGAACGGCATCTCCATGTGGGTGTGCCCGTCCACGCCGCCAGGGATGACGTACTTGCCGGTGGCGTCGATGACGGTCTCGGCGTTGACCGGGCCGAGCGCGGCGGAGCCGGGTGAGAACACGGCGGCGATCGTCTCGCCGTCGATGAGCACGTCGGCCGGGGCGGATCCCGTTGCGGAGACGACCGTGCCCCCGGTGATCAGGGTCGTCATGGCTGCACCGTCCGGGTGTAGGTCTCCGGCCGGCGGTCACGGTAGAACTGCCAGTCGTTGCGGGTGCGGGTGATCTCGTCCAGGTCGAGGTCGCGGATCACGATCTCCTCGGTATCGGTGGACGCCACCTCGCCGACGAAGTTCCCGCGCGGGTCGACGAAGTAGCTCGAGCCGTAGAACTCGACAGCCTCCTCGCCGAACTCCTCGTACTCACGGCCGATCCGGTTGTTCGCGGCGACGAAATACTGGTTCGCCGCGGCCGCCGCCGGCTGCTCCAGCTCCCACAGCCGGTTCGACAGCCCCGGCTTGGTCGCCGAGGGATTGAAAACGATCTGCGCGCCGCCCAGCCCCAGCTCCCGCCAGCCCTCCGGGAAATGCCGGTCATAGCAGATATAGACACCGACGCGGCCGGCCGCGGTGTCGAACACCGGGTAACCCAGGTTGCCGGGACGGAAGTAGAACTTCTCCCAGAACTGCGGCAGGTTCGGCAGGTGATGCTTGCGGTACTTGCCCAGCAGCGCGCCGCCGGCATCGATGACCGCGGCGGTGTTGTAGTACTCACCCTCGTTCTCGACCTCGTAGACCGGCAGGATGATGACCAGGTTCAGCTCCCTGGCCAGCGCCTGGAACCGCTCGGTGGTCGGCCCGGGAACCGGCTCGGTGTAGGAGTAGTACTTCTGGTCGGTGACGATGCCGAAGTACGGCCCGTAGAACAGCTCCTGGAACCCGACGATCGACGCGCCGCCGGCAGCGGCCGAGCGCGCGAGCTCCTCGTGGCGCTTGATCATCGTCTCCTTGTCGCCGGTCCACGCGACCTGCGTGATCGCTGCGCGAAGTGTCGTCACCGGTGCTCTCCTCAATCTGCGACGTCGTTATCGCTGCTCAGATAAGCCAATTTAGACCTGCCGGGCACCCCATTCCAGAGCCGGGGAGCGGCGCGCCAAGCGCTCGCCAAGCCGCTGCCAAGGGGCGTCGCGCATACTGCGGCCCGGGGAGGCCCCATGGGGCCGCTCCATGTCCGGAAGGAGCGCACATGAAATTTGGGAGACGTAGGCTGCGCCTCGCGGCTGTTGCCGTGACCGCGGCCGTCGCCTTGACGGCTGCGGCGTGCTCGTCGTCGGGCAGCAGCCCGTCGGGCAGTTCGTCGGGCACGCCGGTGAAGGGCGGGACGGTGACGGTCGCGCTGGAGGCGGCGGTCACCTACAGCTGGATCTTCCCGTTCTATTCGATCACGAACGCGGGCGTCTTCAACGACAACCAGTTCCAGTACCTGATGTACCGGCAGCTGTACATGTTCGGCAACAACACCGACACGTCGGTGTCGGTGAACTACCCGCTGTCGCCGGCGGACGCGCCCGATTACACCAACGGCGGCAGGACCGTGGTGATCAACCTGAAGGGCTGGAAGTGGTCGGACGGGGAGACCGTCGACGCCCAGTCGCTGATCTTCTTCCTGAACATGGCCGAGGCGGAGAAGGCGAACTGGGACGCGTACGCTCCTGGTCTTCTGCCGGACAACATCACCTCGTACAAGGCCACCGGGCCGGACCAGGTGACGATGCAGCTGAACAAGGCGTACTCCAGCATCTGGTACACCTACAACCAGCTCGCCGAGCTGACCCCGATGCCGCTGGCGTGGGACGTGACCAGCCTGGGCGCCAAGCCCGGCAGCGGCGGCTGCAGCACCGACAGCGCGGCCGACGGCTGGGCCAAGTGCAAGGCCGTCTACACCTTCCTCACCGCGCAGGCAAAGATCGCCTCCACGTACGCGACCAGCCCGCTGTGGTCGGTCGTCGACGGACCGTGGAAGCTGTCCAGCTTCAACACCGACGGCAACGTCACGATGGTGCCGAACAAGGACTACTCCGGCAGCCCCAAGCCGTCGGTGTCGGCGATCAAGTTCATCCCGTTCACTTCTGACGCGGCCGAGTACACGGCGCTGAAGACCGGGTCGGTCGACATTGGCTACATCCCCACCCAGGACCTGGCGCAGAAGCCGGCGAACTCCTACCTGCCGTCGGTGAACCCGCTGGGCAGCTCGTACTACCTGGAGCCGTTCCTGGACTATGGCATCCAGTACTCCCAGCCGAACTTCAACAACCCGCAGGTCGGCTACCTGGTCCGGCAGCTGTACATCCGCCAGGCCATGCAGTACGCCGAGGACCAGCCCGGCATCAGCAAGTCGATCTGGCGCGGCTACGCCACACCGGACGCCGGGCCGGTGCCGAACGTGCCGGCGAACCAGTTCGAGCCGGCGATCGAGAAGGAGAACGGCGGCCAGGGCCCGTACCCGTACGACCCGGCGAAGGCCAAGGCGCTGCTGACCAGCCACGGCTGGTCGGAGGTCGGCGGCGTCATGACCTGCCAGGATCCGTCCAAGTGCGGGGCCCACATCACCAAGGGCGAGCAGCTGAAGCTCACGTTCGTCTACTCGACCGGCGTGGCGGCCGCCACGGCGACGTACGAGGCGATCAAGTCCGAGGAGTCGCAGGTCGGCATCGACGTCACGCTCGTCGGGCAGTCGTTCGACACGATCATCGGCGAGAGCGCCCCGTGCGCGCCGATGGGCCCGAAGTGCAACGTGCAGGTGTTCTCCTACGGCGGCTGGGGCTTCGACGGCCCGGGCTTCGAGCCGACCGGCGAGCCGCTGTTCGCCACCGGCGCCGGGTCGAACTCGGGTAACTACTCCGACCCGACGATGGACAAGCTGATCGACGAGACGCACACCAGCAGCAGCCTGGCGGTGTTCCACGAGTACGCCACGTACGCGGCGCAGCAGCTTCCGTTCATGTGGGTGCCGGAGCCGGAGCCGTTCGCGGTCCAGGCGGTGACCAGCAAGCTGAAGGGCGTCACGTTCAGCCCGCTGTTCATGCTGCTACCTGAGTACTGGCATTTCATCAAGTAGCCGGATAGTTCCGGGTGCCGTCCCGCCGCTGTGCGGGACGGCACCCGGAGGCCGGACGGCTATAGGCATAGGAGAGACGATGTGCTGGACTGAGACCGCGGGCACCGTCCCAGCAGGCGAAGGGGGGATGGCGCGATGATCGGTTTCCTGATCCGGCGCACCTTGCAGACCATTGTGGTCTTGTTCTTCGTGACGGTGTTCACGCTGTTTCTGGTGCACCTGTTCCCGGGCGGGCCGATCAAGGCGATGCTCGGCCAGCGCGCCACCCCCCAGCAGGTCGCGTACTACAACCACCTGTACGGCTTCGACAAGCCGTTCTATGTGCAATACGTGAAGTGGATCGGCCAGCTGCTGCACGGCAACCTCGGCTTCTCCAACAAGCTCAACATGTCGGTGGCCGCGCTGATCGCCCAGGACCTGCCCAAGACGATCATCCTGGTGCTGCTCGGCACCTTCGTCTCGCTGCTGTTCGGCATTCCGCTGGGCCTCTACCAGGCCGTGAAGCGCTACACGGTCGGCGACTACGTCCTGACCGGCCTGTCCTTCCTCGGCTACGCCACGCCAACGTTCTTCGTCGGCCTGCTGCTGGTCGAGTGGTTCTCCGTCGACGTGCACCTGCTGCCGCCGTTCGCGCCGCAGGGCACCTCGGTCGGCCAGATCCTTTCCCAGCCCAAGGCGCTGATCCTGCCGGTGATCTCCTACGCGTTCGTGCTGTACGCGCTGTGGAGCCGGTACATGCGCTCCTCGGTCATGGACAACCTGGTGCAGGACTACGTCCGCACCGCCAGAGCCAAGGGCGCCAGCGAGCGGCGGGTGCTGTGGGGGCACGTGTTCCGCAACTCGCTGATGTCCATCATCACCCTCCTGGGTCTCTCGCTGCCGACGCTGGTGGCCGGGGCGATCTTCGTCGAGGTCGTGTTCAACTACCCGGGCATGGGACTCGCGTTCTACAACGCCGCGCTCAACGTCGACTACGAGGTCCTGCTCGGGTTCACCGTGCTTGCCACGCTGGCGACGATCCTCGGGAACCTGCTGGCGGACGTCAGTTATGCGGTGCTCGACCCGAGGGTGAGGTACAGCTGATGGCCATCATTCCGCCTCCTGGCGCCGACTCCGGGCAGCTCGGCCGGTCCTCGACGGTCCTCGAGCCGACCAGCGTACCGGACACCCCCGGCTCCCTTACCTCCGCCAAGCCGCGCGGCATGCTGCGCCGCGGCTGGGAGGTCTTCGCCGAGAACAAGCTCGCGCTGGCCAGCGTCGGCATGATCGTGTTCATCGTGCTGTTCTGCTACATCGGGCCGCTGATCTACAAGACCAACCAGGTCAACACCAACCTCAACGACACGCTGTGCCCGCCCAGCGGCGCGCACCTGCTCGGGTGCGACAACCTCGGCTACGACCAGGTCGGCCGGCTGATGGTCGGCGGCCAGACGTCGCTGGAGGTCGGATTTGCCGCCGCGATCGTCGCGGTGCTGTTCGGCACCCTCTACGGGGCCTTCTCCGGGTTCGTCGGCGGCATCGTCGACTCGTTCCTGATGCGGATCGTCGACGCCGGCCTGTCTCTGCCCTCGATCATGGTGATCATCATCCTGTCGGTGGTCTTCCACCCGAACACGATCATCATGATCTTCATCATCGCGGTGTTCTACTGGCTGGGCGTGGCCCGGCTGGTGCGCGGCGAGACGCTGACGCTGCGCACCAGGGAATACGTGCAGGCCGTGAAGATCATCGGGGGGCGCAGATCCCGCTCGATCATCCGCCATATCATCCCGAACGCGATCGGCACGATCATCGTGCAGGCCACGTTCGCGGTCGCCGACTCGATCCTGATCCTGGCCGGTCTTGGGTTCCTCGGCCTGGGAGTACAGCCTCCGGCGACGGACTGGGGGTCGATGCTGTCGGGCGGCCTGACCTACCTGCAGAGCAGCCAGAACTACTGGTGGCTGATCTACCCGCCCGGCATCGCTATCATCCTGACCTGCATCGCGTTCAACTTCATCGGCGACGCACTCCGCGACGCGTTCGAGACCCGGCTGCAGCGCCGGTAGGAGGGGACCTAGTGGCGCCGCTACTCGAGATCACAGACCTGCGCACCGAGATCCGGCTGAAGCAAGGGGTGGTGCACGCCGTGGACGGCGTGACCATTCACGTGGAGACCGGCGAGACGCTCGGCATTGTCGGCGAGTCAGGCTGCGGCAAGACGATGACCGCGCTGTCGATCATGCAGCTGCTCCCCACTGGCGGTCACATCACCAGCGGCAGCATCACGCTGTCCGGGCAGGAGATCAGCTCGTTCTCGGTCGACGACATGCGCCGGATCCGGGGCAACGAGATCGGCATGATCTTCCAGGACCCGCTGACGTCGCTGAACCCGACGATGACCGTGGGCAGGCAGATCGCCGAGGCCGTCAAGCTGCATCGCGGCGTCAGCAACGAGCAGGCCACCGACCGGGCAGCCGAGGTACTCAACCTGGTCGGGCTGCCGCAGGCCAAGGAGCGCATGTCGGAGTACCCGCACCAGTTCTCCGGCGGCATGCGGCAGCGCGTGATGATCGCGATGGCGCTCGCCTGCGAGCCGAAGCTTCTCATCGCCGACGAGCCGACCACCGCGCTGGACGTGACCATCCAGAAGCAGATCCTGGAGCTGATCGACGATCTGCGACAGCGGCTGGGCATGGCGGTCATCCTGGTCACCCATGACCTCGGGGTCATCGCAGGCCGCGCCGACCGGGTCGCGGTGATGTACGCCGGGAAGATCGCCGAGACCACCGACACCGCCACGCTGTTCGGCAACCCCCGGCACCCCTACACCGAGGCGCTGTTCCAGTCGCTGCCGGACAAGGCGGCCGAGACCAAGGAGCGGCTGTACTCGATCCCGGGCATCCCGCCGGACCTGATGAACCCCCCAAAGGGCTGCAGGTTCGCCCCGCGCTGCCGGTACGCCACGGATCAGTGCCGCACGGAAGAGCCTGAGCTCGGCGGCGAGACGGTCGGCCATCGCTTCGCCTGCTTCTTCCCGGTCGGCGAGCCCGAATGGAGCCGCACCAAGCGCACGGCCGAGCACGTGGGCCCGAGGCTGGCCGAGCTCGCCCCTCCCACCGGCGACTCCACGGTGCTGCTGAACGTCGAGCACCTGGTCAAGGACTTCCCGGTGACCAGGGGAGCGGTCCTGCAGCGGCGGGTCGGCTCCGTCAGCGCCGTCGCCGACGTGAGCTTCGCGATCCGGGCCGGCCAGACGCTCGGCCTGGTCGGCGAGTCCGGCTGCGGCAAGACGACCATCGGCAGGCTCGTGGTCGGTCTGGAGCAGCCGACCAGCGGTGCGATCAACTTCGACGGCAAGGACCTGGCCCGGAGCAACGGCCGCGAGTACCGCAGGGAGCGCCGGGACATTCAGCTGATGTTCCAGGACGCGTACGCGTCGCTCGACCCGCGGATGCGGGCCGGCACGGTCCTGGCCGAGCCGCTCGTCGTGCAGCACATCGGGTCCCGCTCCGAGCGGCGCGACAAGGTGGCGGAGATGCTCGACCACGTCGGGCTGCCGCGCACGGCGGTGGAGCGCTACCCGCACGAGTTCTCCGGGGGTCAGCGCCAGCGGCTCGGCTTCGCGCGGGCCCTGATGCTCTCGCCGAAGCTCATCGTGGCCGACGAGCCGGTGTCCGCGCTCGACGTCTCGATCCAGGCCCAGATCCTCAACATGATGCGCGACCTGCAGCGTGAACTCGGCCTGACCTACCTGTTCATCTCCCACGACCTGGCGGTGGTCCGCTACCTGTCCAGCCAGATCGGCGTCATGTACCTTGGCAAGCTGGTCGAGGTCGGGGCCGCGGACGACGTGTACCTGCGGCCGGCTCACCCGTACACCAAGGGACTGCTCGACTCGGCGCCGGTAGCCGACCCCGAGGCCGAGCAGGCAAAGGTCAAGGCCGGCATCACCGGAGAGCTGCCGAGCGCGATCCACCCGCCGTCCGGATGCAGGTTCCGCACCCGCTGCCCGCTGGCCGAGGAAATCTGCGCCGAGGTCGAGCCACCGCTGCGGGCCTTCCCCGGAACCGGGCACCTGGCCGCGTGCCATTTCCCGCTGCAGAACCCGGAGCCGGCGGAGAGCCAGACCTCGGCCGCCGCCGCCGAGGCGTAGCCGGCTGGGGTGACTCCGGCGCTGTCGCGCCTTCCGCTTGTATCCGGCCGACCGCGACCCGATACTTCTGGCTATGCGGGCATTTCGCGGCCGGCCGACCGACGGCGCGCCCGCGGTCCGCGTCGGTGATGCCGAGAGGGACCGGGTCATCGCCGAGTTGCGGGAGCGCGCCGCCGATGGCTCCCTGGCGCACGAGAGCTTCGTGTTCCGGGTCGATGCTGCGCTGCGCGCCCGCTACCGCGGTGACCTCGCGCAGATCGTGTCGGACCTCCCTGGCCCCCGGGTGTCGCACGCACGCGCAGCGCTGGGTCGCCTAGCCGAGACGCGCCGCGCCGCCGGACGGCGCCTGGCCAGCTTTCTGGGGCCGCCGCCACCGCTCGTGTTCGTGCTGCCCTCCGGCACCCAGGACAGCTTCACTATCGGCCGCGACGCAGCCTGCGACCTGGTTCTCTCCGACATGACCGTGTCCCGGAGCCACGCCGGGCTGCGCCGCGAGGCGGGACGCTGGCTGCTGACCGACGCGGGCTCAACGAACGGCACCCGGCTCAACGGCTGGCGCGTGACCGCGCCGGTGCCGCTCCGGGCGGGGGACGAGATCCGTTTCGGCTCGATGACGATGATCGTCACCGAGCATGCCCAGTCTGCCGGTGCAGCGCTCGGCACCCCGTAGAGTCGGTGCGTGACCCTGGTTCTCTTGGTGCGTCATGGCCTGACGGCCACCACAGGCAGCGTCCTGACCGGCTGGACGCCGGGCATCCCGCTGGATGACCGGGGCCAGCAGCAGGCCGGCGCGCTCGCGGCGAGACTCGCGCCGCTGCCGCTCGACGCGATCATCAGCAGCCCTCTCGAGCGGTGCAGGCAGACCGCGGGCGCGATAGCCGCCGTCGGCGAGGGCCGACCTGCCGAGGTGCTGCAGGATGAGCGGGTCGGTGAGTGCCACTACGGGGACTGGACCGGCCAGCCGCTCAAGAAACTGGCCAAGGAGCCGCTGTGGCGCGTGGTCCAGGCGCATCCGGGTGCCGCGCGGTTTCCCGGCCCCGACGGGGAGTCCATCACGGACATGCAGCACCGCGCGGTCAGCGCGATCCGGGACTGGAACTCCCGGCTCGGGCCCAAGGCGACGTACCTGATCTGCTCCCACGGTGACGTGATCAAGTCCGTGATCGCGGACAGCCTGGGGATGCACATCGACATGCTGCAGCGTATCCAGGTCGACCCTTGCTCGCTCACGGCGATCCGCTATACGCCGCTGCGCCCGTTCGTGCTGCGCATGAATGACACGGGCGGGGGAGTATCCAGTCTCGAACGGCCGGAGCCGCAGCAATCCCGAGCGGCGGCACACCGGGAGACCGACGCCGCCGTCGGCGGCGGAGCGGGAGGATAGGGTCCGTGACTGCTCTGACGGCTTACGCCGACAGCTTCTCAGGCCGCCCAGACGTCCTGACCAGAGCCCAGCCCGGCTCTGGTGTAAACATTCCGCGCCCCATTGACGTCGGCGTCCATCTGCCCGTGCACGGGACAGATCACGGTGTCCTGTCTGGGGCGGGTGCATCTTCGCCCGCACTGGTGGCAGCCGATGCTGGTGCCGGCCGGCACCCACTTCGCGCCGTCACCGGCCACGAACATGACCTGATCAAACCGGCTGTACGACTTGAACCGTGGGTACCCGGGCTGCTGCCCAGCCCGGCAGCGATCATAGAACGCCTCGAAGACCACGTTCAGCCGGCGCAGAGTCTGCTGCTGCGCCGTGAACGAATGTCGGCCCTGCCCGTCCCGGCTGTCGCGCCGGATTTCCTTCAGCTGAGCCGATTGAACCACGTAGGAGATGCTCGCCTTCCGCATTCGCCACGCCTCTCGTCGTTCCTCCAGCGCGGCGTTGTACAGGTCGCAGTGATCAGCCAGCAGCCGCCCGGCGCTGCCCTCCTGCGGGAGCGTCGGGTAGGCGCGGAACTTGTAGGCTCGTCTCACCTGCACCGGTCCTGGTGTCCGAATGTGGGTCGCGGCCCGGGGTACCGGCGTCGGCGGGCCGCTGTATGCCGACCATACGGCCCGGTGCCGACATTCGGGCCTAGACATGTCGGAGGGAGGGAGTGCGGATCCCCCTGCCACCGAACGGCGGCAGCCCCCTCCGCGCGATCTTGATGGCGGTCTTTACATACGACCCACCGGAAAGATTCGTCGCCGGGACGGTGGGCCAGCCGGGGGAGCGGACGTTCTACCTCCAAGCCAGCGGCAGCGGCCGGGTCACCAGCGTGGTCCTCGAGAAGATCCAGGTGAGCAGGCTCGCCGAGCGCCTGGATGAGCTGCTCGACGACGAACTGCGCAACAGCGGAGGGAAGTCGCCGGTTCCCGCCGTCGCGCCGGCCGGCCTCGCCGACGACGCCCCGCTCGACCTGCCCCTGCTCGAGGAGTTCCGGGTAGGCGTGATCGCGCTGGCGTGGGACGGCGAAGGCGAGCGCGTCGTGATCGAGGCGCAGGAGGAATCGGAGACACCCGTCGAGTACCTGGCAGAAGACATTCCCGAGGACGGCCCCGGCGTGCTGAGGGTACGGATCACGGCCGCGGCCGCACGCGCGTTCACCCAGCGCGCGCTGCGGATCGTCAGCCAGGGCCGGCCGCCGTGCCCGCTGTGCGGCCTGCCGCTCGACGCATCCGGGCACGTCTGCCCGCGGCAGAACGGCCACCGGGTCAGCAATGCGTGAGTCCGCGCAGCGCAGTGAGCGTGAGCCACCCCGGCGGCTCGTCGCACCGGGAGACGGCGGCAGCAGCAGCGGCAGCCCGGCCAGCCTGGGCGAGCACCGCACGCCGGGGGATGACGCGATCGCGCTCAGCCTGCTGGAAAACGGCAGCCTGGAGGTGCAGGGCAGGCTCGCCGTCGCGTCGAATGCGACGTTCTATGCCACGGTGAGCGACAACGGCACCCAGGCGGCCTGCGTCTACAAGCCCGTGGCCGGCGAGCGCCCGCTCTGGGACTTCCCGGTCGGCACCCTGGCCGGGCGCGAGGTTGCCGCCTACGCGGTGTCCGCGGCGGCCGGATGGCACCTCGTTCCGCCGACCGTGTTCCGCGACGGCCCGTTCGGGCCCGGCATGTGCCAGCTGTGGATCGAGACGGACGAGGCCGTCGACGTGATCGCCCTCTCCCGCAGCAAGGACAACACCGCGCTGCGCCAGATGGCAGTCTTCGACGCGGTCGTGAACAACGCCGACCGGAAGATCGGCCATCTGCTGCCCGATGGCGACGGGCATCTGTACGGATGCGACCACGGGGTCTGCTTCGGCGAGGAGTACAAGCTCCGCACCGTGCTCTGGCAGTGGCGCGGCCGCCACCTCCCGAAGGCCGCCGTCCAGGCGCTGCTCAGGCTGCGCCAGGCGATGGCCGGCGACGAGCTCGGCGCCGACCTGGACCGCTGGCTGTCACCCGCCGAGGTGCAGGCCACCCGGCAGCGGGTCGACTTGCTGCTGGAGCACCGGATCCACCCGCTGCCGCCCGACGACTGGCCCGCCGTCCCCTGGCCGCCGTACTGAGCGGCTACCGCTCGCCGCGGTCGCCGCGGCGGCGGAGGTAGCGCTCGAACTCACGGGCGATCGCGTCGCCGCTGGCCTGCGGGTCGTCGGTCGCATCCCGTGCCTCCTCGAGGGTCCGCACGTACTCGGCCACCTCGGTGTCCTGGTCGGCCAGCTCGTCAACGCCGCGCTCCCAGGCCCGCGCGTCGTCCGGCAGGTCGGCCAGGGGCAGCGTCACGTCCAGGATGTCCTCGACGCCACGCAGGAGCGCTAGCGTGGCCTTGGGGCTGGGCGGCTGCGCCACGTAGTGCGGCACGGCCGCCCACAGCGAGACCGACGGGACGTCGGCGGCGATGCACGCGTGCTGCAGCACGCCGACAATACCGGTCGGGCCCTTGTAGTCCACCGGATCGACGTGCAGCCGCTCCGACAGCTTGTCGTCGGACACCGCGGCGCTCACCGGCACCGGCCGGGTGTGCGGAGAGTCGGCGAGCAGCGCGCCGAGCAGGATCACGAGTTCGGCGCCGAGCTCGGTGAACGCGGCCACCAGCTCGTCGCTGAACGCCCGCCACCGCATGTTCGGCTCGATGCCGTGCAGCAGGATCAGGTCACGGTCGATTCCCTCGGGCCTGGCCAGCGTCAGCCGGGTGGTCGGCCAGACCAGCCGGTCCGTCCGGCCGTCGGATACCTCCATTACCGGCCGCGTTACCTGGAAATCGTAGAAGTCTTCCGGATCGATGGCGCCGACGGGCGTGGAGTCCCACGTGCCAGCGAGGTGGCTGATCACCCCGCTGGCGGCCTCGCCGGCGTCGTTCCACCCCTCGAAGGCAGCGATGACCGCGGGCGAGCTGAGCTTTCCGATGCCGTCGAGCTCGATCTCCACCACCTCCTGAAGTTCCTCGTGCTCCAGGTTACGTGCACGACCATGATCACCGCGTAACGTGGCCGGCAGGTAGCGGGGGAGCAGCCCGGTCCTCGCCATGACCGGCCGGGCCGGGCGCCCGGAGCCGGGCACCTAGAATTGAGCCCACTATGACCTTCGACACCCGGCCTCCCGGTGCGGCCGACCCGGCTCCGGCTCCGTCGGCCCTGCGAACGGCGGCCGGCGAGTTGCGGGGCGTCCTGTTCGACATGGACGGGCTGCTCGTCGACTCCGAGCCGATCTGGTTCGAGGCCGAGTGCGCGGTCATGGCGCGGCTGCACGGCCACTGGAGCGAGGCCGATCAGCACGCCCTGGTCGGCGGCTCGCTGCCGCACACGGTCTCCTACCTGCTGGCCAGGGCCGAGCGGCCGGCCAGCCGCGAGGAGGTCGCGCGGTGGCTGGTGGAAGGCATGACGTCGCTGCTGATGTCGCGGAGCCTGGCCATGCTGCCGGGCGCCGCCGAGCTCCTCGCCGAGGTGCGCGCGGCGGGGCTGCCGCACGCCCTGGTCACGTCGTCCGAGCGGCCGATCATGGATGCCGTGCTGCTGCGGCTCGGCGTGGGCTTCACCGCAACCGTGTGCGCCGCGGACGTGACGATCAGCAAACCCGCCCCCGACCCCTACCTGCTGGCCACGTCGCTGCTCGGCACCGATCCGCGGTCCTGCGTCGCGCTCGAGGACTCGCCGAATGGCGTCGCATCCGCCGAGACCGCGGGCTGCAGGGTGGTCGCGGTGCCGAGCCTGGTGCCGATAGCGGCCCGGCCGGGCCGGGTGGTCGCCGCGTCGCTGAGCGAGGTCGACCTGGCCATGCTCCGCCGGCTTGTGAGCTCCGGCTAGCGGCCGGCCTGCCGAGGCCGCCCCGCCGTGCGGTGGCCAGAGCTCGCCCCGACATGTGCGACGATGGACAGACACGCCTGAGCCGCGCCTCCGGCAGAGCGCCCCGAGCGACGCGGCACGAGGGAGGCGGGCATGAACACCTGGAACGCGATCGCGTGGTTCCCGATCTGCGTCGGGCTCACTGGGCTTGGGCTGGTTGTCAGCTGGTTCACCTGGCGGCGCAAGGGAACCCGGCGCGGGGTCCGGGCCGTGGCCTGGTCGCTGCTGCCGCTCGCGCTGTATCTCACCGGCTCGATCCTGCTGGTCGGCCGGATCGGCTCGGCCGTCGTGCAGTTTGCCAGCTCGTTCGTGTTCTCACCCAAGACCTGGGCCGGCGTGATCCTGTTCGGCGTGTCCGCGCTGATCTTCCTGACCTTCGGCGGTCTTCCGCGCGTGCGCAGGAGGAAGCGCGCCGACAAGAGCGCCGGCAAGGACGCCGGCAAGGACGTCGGCAGGTCCGGCGCAGCGCCGGTCACCAACAACCGCACCGTTGCCCAGGTGGGCGCCGCCCCCAAGACGAAGCCCGGCAAGCAGGGCAAGGACGACGGCGAGGGCCTCGACCCCGAGGTAGCCGCGATCCTGCGCCGCCACGGCATCAGCTAGCCCCCGCCCGGCCCGCCTCGTCACCCGGTGCCGGCTGGGCTGGCACCGCGGCCACCGGGTGCTCGCGCAGTTCGGGCGCGTCCGGCTGCGTCGGGACCGCGACCGCGGGGCGATCCGTCTCAGGGGCCGCCGGCTCGGGTGCCCTGTCCGGAAGCGGCGGGGGAGTTCCGCCGAAAGCGGGGCAAATAGCCTGATGTGCACACCAGGAGCAGAGCCGGCTCGGCCGGGGCCGCCAGTCGCCGGTGCTGCGCGCCCGCTCGATCGCCCGCCACAGCGCATCAATCTTGCGTACCGTCGCGCGCAGATCGGATTCATCCGGCGCGTACCGCACGATCTCGCCGTTCCCCAGGTACATGAGCTGCAGCAGGTCCGGAACCTGCCCCTGCGTCAGCCAGAGCACCACGGCGTAGAACTTCATCTGGAACAGCGCCCTGGCCTCGTACTCCTCCTTGGGCGCGGTGCCGGTCTTGTAGTCGACGATCCGGATCGCGCCGCTGGACGCCACGTCGAGCCGGTCGATGTACCCCCGGAGCAGCAGGCCCGACTCGAGCACCGCCTCGACGGCGTGTTCCCGGTGGCGTGGCTCGAGCCGGGTGGGATCCTCGAGTGCGAAGTAGCGGTCCAGCATGTCACGCGCCTCGGCGAGCCATGCGGCTCGCTGCTCGTCATCGTCGAAGAGCCCGGCGAGCTCCGGCTCTTCCTCGATCAGCCGGTCCCACTGAGGCGCGAGCATGGCCCGCGCGGTATCGGGGGTTCTGCGCGCCGCTGGCTCGTCGAACAGCCGCTCGAGCACGGCGTGCACCAGCGTTCCGCGCGCGGCAGCGGGGCTCGGCGGCTCGGGCAGCCGGTCGACTACCCGGAACCGGTAGAGCAGCGGGCAGGTCAGGAAGTCACCGGCGCGCGACGGCGACAGTGACCGCCGGGGAGCCGCAACGGAATCGTCGCCGCCGGCCTGCTCCGCCTGCGGCGCCTGCCCGCCCGGCTTCTGCGCGATGGTCTCGTTACCCACACTCGGGAGACTAAAGGACGGCACCGACGATTTCCGGGTTCAGCGCGCTGGCCGGCGCGTCAGAATCGCCTGCCTGCGCAGACGTTCAAGGCGCCCGGCAGCACGTAGCATCGACTACGTGTCAGGCATCAGCCCCGAGCAGGACCAGCAGCAGGCGCGGCAGCCGGGCAGCCCGCCCGCGCAGAGCCCGCGGCGCGACGCGCGGTACGGCATCATCGTCGCGCGGCCATTCGGTGTGCCGGTTTACATCTCGCCGTACTGGTTCCTGGTGGCAGCCATTGTCGTCATCTACTACGCAGGGAGCCTGCCGGACTCGATTCGCCCATCATGGGTCCGTTACGCCGTGGCCGCCGCTTTCGTGGTGCTGCTGTGGGGATCGGTGCTGGTGCACGAGCTCAGCCACTGCGTGGTGGCGCGCGCGTTCAAGCTGACAGTGCGGCGCATCCTGCTGTACCCGCTCGGCGGCTACTCCGAGATCGAGCAGGAGCCGCCGACCCCTGCCAAGGAATTCAGCGTGTCCGTGGTCGGGCCGCTGACGTCGCTCGCGCTCGCGGGGGTCGGCATCGCGCTGGACTTTGCGTTCAGCCTCCGCGGCATCCCGCGGGTGCTGATCGACGAGCTGATCCTCGCGAACCTGGTTGTGGGGGTCTTCAACCTGCTGCCCGGGCTGCCGCTGGACGGGGGCCGGATGCTGCGCGCCGGGGTGTGGAAGGTAACCGGCCGGCCGGGCGCCGCGACGATAGCCGCCGCCTGGGCAGGCCGCGGCCTGGCCGTGCTGCTGGTCATCGTGCCGATAGCTCTGCTCGGCACCAAGGCGAGCCTGACCAGTACCTATGTCCTCTGGTTCGCGGTCATCGCGGTGTTCATGTGGTTCAGCTCGGGGCAGGCCATCAGGGCCGCGAAGGTGCGCGACCGGCTGCCCGGGCTGCAGGCAAGGAGGCTCGCCCGGCGGGCCATCGCGATCCCCGGGAACGTGCCGCTCGCCGAGGCGATCCGGCGCGCGGACGAAGCCCAGGCGCGCGCGCTCGTGGTGGTCGACCACGAGTCCACCCCGATCGCCATCGTCAACGAAACCGCGGTCATGGCCACCCCGCCACAGCGCAGGCCCTGGATCGAGGTCGGCTCGCTGGCCCGGGCCATCGAGCCGGGTCTGGTGCTGCCCGCAGACCTGGCCGGCATGGAGCTCATTGAGGCAGTGCAGCGCTCGCCCGCCACGGAATACCTGCTCATCGAGCCGTCCGGGCAGATCTTCGGCGTGCTGGCGACCAGCGACCTCGACCATGCCTTCGCCGGGGTCTGATGCGCTCTGTTGCCCGGGGGGCGCCCCCCGGAACCCCCGCGTGCCCCCTCCCACCTCCCCTTCCCTCTTCACGGCCGGCGGAGCCGACCGTCGCGGCCGGCCGAATGACTAACCTGGCGGGCGTGATCAACCAGTCGCGCGGCCCGCTTGCCCCTGGCGATCAGGTGCAGCTCACCGACCCCAAGGGACGCCGCCACCGGCTGGTCCTCGAGCCCGGGCGGTCCTTCCACACGCACCGCGGCTCGCTCGCCCACGACGACCTGATCGGCAGGCCGGAGGGCAGCGTGATCGTCTCGTCGGGCGGCACCGCATACGTGGCCCTGAGGCCGTTGCTGGCCGACTACACGCTGTCCATGGGCAGGGGCGCCGCCGTGGTCTACCCGAAGGATGCCGGCCAGATCCTGGCCATGGCGGACATCTTCGCCGGCGCGAGGGTCGTCGAGGCCGGGGCCGGCTCGGGCGCGCTGTCGTGCTGGCTGCTCCGGGCGGTCGGCGAGAGCGGGCTGGTCGTCTCCTACGAGCGCCGCGCCGACTTCGCCGAGATCGCGCGGCGGAACGTGGAAGGCTACTTCGGCGGCCCGCACCCGTCCTGGCAGCTGGTGACCGGTGAGCTCCCGGCCGACGGCGTCACGGGAATCGGTGACCCTGGCGAGGCGTTCGACAGAGTCGTGCTGGACATGCTGGCGCCATGGGAGTACGCGCACGCGGCGTCGAGGTCCCTGCGGGAGGGCGGTCTCGCGTGCTGCTACGTCGCCACCACCACGCAGCTGTCGCGCACCGTGGAGGCGCTGCGCGGCGAGGGCAGCTTCGACGAGCCGGCGGCGTGGGAAACGCTTCTGCGGGGCTGGCACGTGGACGGCCTGGCGGTCCGGCCCGAGCACCGCATGGTCGGCCACACCGGCTTCCTGGTGACGGCACGGAGGCTCGCGGACGGAGTCACGGCGCCGCCACGGCGGCGCCGGCCCGCCAAGGGATCTCACGAATCGGAAACACCCTCTGAGGAGGGACGATGAGGCCCCGGGAAGCTCCAACGGCGCCTGGCTGTTCCCGGATCGTAACGAGAGAAAGCAGCGCGGGGGCCGGCCATAGGTTACGGAAGCTTCTCGGATAGGTAGGGTCAAGGGTAAATCGGCTCTCGGGAGGGGGTGAGGGGCATGGCCTCTCGCGACGACAGCGCGCGCGCCGGACGATATGACGACGAGGTCAAGGTCCTTACCACGCAGATCTCCTTCCTCGAGGAGGAGATCGCCGCTCTGCGCCGCAGGCTTGCGGACTCGCCA
>JASHQP010000387.1 GCA_030039095.1 Streptosporangiaceae bacterium | reverse complement strand
GTGGCTGCGGCCTCCTTCTGCGCATGCTGACTCGGCTGCCAGTCGCTCAGCATCTGCTGGATGCCCTTGTCAGCTGCCGGATCGCAGTAGTTCGTCCAGTTGAGCAGCGCGCCGCAGAGGTAGAACGAGTTCCCAACATAAGCGGGGTCGTTCACGTACCACAGCACGTCTTCCATCCAGGCCTGGTGCGTTTTCGTATCCAGCTCCTGGGCGAAATTCGCGGCGGTCTGGGTGTTGATCGTCATTTGGACGCCGATGGATTTGAACGCGCTCTGCAGGATCACCGCGAGTTCCTGGGAGACCGCGTCACCCGAGGTGATGTCGAGGGTGAAGCTGAACCCGTGCGGGTACCCTGCCTGCTTGAGCAGGGCTTTGGCCTTGGCCGGGTCGTAGGTATAAGGGAACGTCGACGGGTTGAACATCTCCCCGTTGACCGGGATCGCGCCCTTCGGCAGGACCGCGGCCCCGCCGAACGCGCCCTTGATGATCGACTGGTACGGCACCGCGTAGGACAATGCCTGACGGACCAGGCGGTTGTTGAACGGCGCCACCTTATTGTTCATCCCCATCTCGTACTGATCCCGGGACGGGGCGGAGATCACCTTCACGCCGCTGGCGCCGTGCAGCTCGTCGTACTCCTCGGTGGTGAGGTCTTCGGCGACGTCGACCGAGCCCTCCTTGAGCAGCAGCGCCCGTTCCGCTGAGTCGGGGACGACCTTGAGGATCACGTGCTTGTAGTACGGCTTGCCCGGGCCCTTGTAGTACGGGTTCGCGGTCAGGTCCATCTCCACGCCGGGCGTCCACTTGGTCACACAGTAAGGCCCGCTCCCTGCGTCATGCTTGGCCTTCCACTGCGTCCCCCAGGGATCGCTTGCCGACGTGTGCTTCTCGATCGCCGCGACGTCGACCGGGGCCTCGGACTGGTCCCTGAACAGCTCGAAGAAGAACGGGCTTGGTTTGCTGAAGAACAGCTCGAACGAGTAGGGGCTGAGCTGCTTCCAGCTCTTGATGTAGGCACCCTGGATGTTGAACAGGTAGCCGGACTTCGTGTGGATGCCGCGGTTGAAGTAGTAGAGGAAGTCTGCGGCCGTCACCGGGTCACCGGTATGGCAGAACCGGTCCCCGCGCTGGATGTTGAGCACGACCGACATGCCATTCGGCGCGAGCTTCCACGATTGGATCGACTTGGGCAGGATCTGGTCGACGTTCTCGACCGAGTAGCCGCCCGGCTCGGACTTCATCCCGTAGATGAAGTACTGGTCCTGGGTGTTGTAGTTGACCTCGTTGGACAGCGGGTAGTGCGAGAAGTCTGAGTCGAGGGTCTCCACATCGTGCGGTATCGCGATCACGAGTGTGCTGCTCGACTGGGACTGCGAACTGGTTCCCTTGCTGCTGCAGGCTGCGGCGCCTGCCAGGAGGAGCGAGAGCGCTGCCACCGCCCCGACCCATTTGCTCCCCAGCTTCCGGTGCATGCCGGAACCTCCTCGTCGGCTTGCCGGACCGCACGCGCGCGACGCCGATCGGCGAACGCGAGATCACGCCGGTAATCGATTGCCCGATGATGGCACCACGGGTTAGCAGTGTCAAGAGTCTCCTGTGTCTTGTTTATGCCTGAAGCAGCATCTTTGTACCGAATCAGATCTTGGAAGCCGCGGGGCGGTGACGCACAAGCTGGACGCACCAGATCCCCACGAGGTGCAGGTCAGGCAAGTTGCATGCCCCTGTGAAAGACCACCCGGTCGATTCAGGGAACGGTTTGGGTTTTGAGCTTCAGGATTGCCGGGCAATGGCCGGGCTCGGCGTGATCCGAGATGTCGATATCTCAGAAGATCGCTTTGACGGCCTTTTCTTTACCTCGTCGCGGCGAAGCTGCGCGGCGTCGAGCTGTCGGCGATGCTGAGCGTCGTCGACAAGGTGACCGTCAATGGCGGGCGTTCGGGCTGAGCGATGCGCTGCGTCAGCAGGTGCCCGGCGGTCTGGCCGACCTCATAAGTGGGCTGCTTCACCACGGACAGGGACGGGCGGATGAGCTGTGCCCAGGGAATGTCGTCGAACCCGACGATGCCGACCTGGTCGGGGATCGTGATTCCCTTATCGGCCAGGCATTCGAGCGCCCCCACGGTCATCAGGTTGTTCGAGACGAATACCGCGCCTGGCGGTTCCGGCAGTGCCAACAGGGAGGCCATCGCCTCGTACCCGCCCTCCTGTCGGAAGTCAGCGTGCCGAACGAGCTGCGGGTCCAGGGTCAGTCCAGCGCTGCGGTAAGCACGTTGGTAGCCCTTGAGCCGCTGGCTAGCCGTCGTCGCACGTCGCGGTCCTGCAATGCAGGCCACGCGCTTGTACCCACCGGCGAGCAGGTGCTCGGTCGCGACCTCGGCGCCGTGAATGTTGTCCACGCAGACCGAATCCACGTGCACGCCCCTCACCGAGCGGTCGATCGTGACCATCGGCGTCCTCGCCTCGAGGAGCGAGCTGAGATCCGTTGACCGCTCGGAAGCCGGCGAGATGATCACGCCGGCCATCCGCTCGGCGACCACGGCGGATATGTACGCGGCCTCCTTCTTCACGTCCTCGTCGCTGTTGCACAACACGACCGAGAAGCCGGCGACCTGCGCAACGTCCTCAATCCCGCGCACCAGCGCGGTGAAGAACGGGTTATTTATATCGGAGATGATCACGGCCCAGAGCGTGGTCCGGCTCTGCCGCAGGTTGCGCGCTACTGCGTTGCGGCGGAAACCAAGCTCGGCGACAGCCTCGTTGACCCGTTTCGCCAGTTCAGGATCCACGCGCCTGAGCCCGTTGAGCACGCGCGAGACCGTGGCAGCAGAAACTCCCGC
>JASHQP010000386.1 GCA_030039095.1 Streptosporangiaceae bacterium | reverse complement strand
CCCGGGGGGCCGGGGACGCCTCCCTGGGACGACCCGCGGCCGCCGCGCCCGTTTTAGTAGACACCGCACATGCCGTCGATCGAGACCTCTTCGACCAGCAGCTCGTCGGCGACCAGCGCCTCCTCACCAACGCGGTCCACCTCACCCGCGCGGTCCACGATTTCTTCCTCGGCGAGTTCGGGCTCGGCCGGCGTGGCTTCGATTACGGCCTGCTGCGTCATGGCTACCTCCGTCGCCTAATAATGACACTTAGTGCAGATAGTATCGGCACCGAGTGCCACAGATCAATAGCCGAACCGTGAGAAGCTGCTCAGGGCCTGTGACGCCTCGCGGCGCGCGTGCCACATGGCATACCCACACGCCGCTGCCTCGCGGCACGCCCGCCCATGACATGCCGGCGCCCGCTGCCTCGCGGCACGCCCGCCCATGGCATGCCGACGCCCGCTGCCTCGCGGCACGCCCGCCCATGGCATGCCGACGCCCCCGAGCACCTCGCGCACCGCGCCCGCCCGTGGCATGCTCCTGGTGAAGATCAGCGTCGCGATGAGTGCGGAAGCGAGGATGGTGAGGGCGGTGCCAACAGCGGTTCCCGTCGCCCGGGCCGGCCGCAGACGCGTCACCTCGCGGGCCGAGCTGGAGCACGTCGCGTTCGACCTGTTCGACCGCCAGGGATTCGAGCAGACCACGGTCGACGACATCGCGCGGGCCGGCGGGATCGGCCGGCGGACGTTCTTCCGGTACTTCCCGTCCAAGAACGACGTCCCCTGGGGCAGCTTCGAAACCGAACTAGAGCGGATGCGGCTGCACCTCGAGGCGCTGCCTCCGCAAATGCCGCTGATGGATGCGATCCGGGTGGCGATCGTGGACTTCAACACGTTCGCGCCCGAGCAGATCCCCTGGCACCGGCGCCGAATGCGGCTGATCCTGCAGACCCCAGCCCTGCAGGCGCACTCCACCCTCCGCTACGCGGCATGGCGCCAGGTGATCTGCGAGTTCGTCGGCGAGCGCATCGGCCAGTGCCCGGACGCGCTCGCGCCGCGAACCCTGGGCTACGTCGCCCTCGGCGTGGCGGTCGCCGCCTACGAACAATGGCTGGAGGCCGATGACGCCGACCTCAGCGACCTCATGGACAGCGCGATGCGCCAGCTGGCCGGCGCGTTCGGCAGCGGCCTGGTCCCCGCGGACTCCGGCACGGCAGACACGACGGCCGCGCTCAGCGCGTGATCGCGCCACCACCAGCGTGGTAAGTGATCGCGCCACCACCAGCGTGGTAAAGTGCACCTAGTGCCAAAAACCGGAGTTTCCGGAGCCTCCGGGTAAGCGGAGAACAATGGAGAACGCTGGGAACACCGCAACGGCGCAGGACCTGCCGCAGCAGGCCGGTCCCGGCAGGCCGCCGAGCACCACGCGGCATCACCTCCAGGACATCGCGATCGAGATGTTCTCCACCCAGGGCTACGACGAGGTGACGATCGAGGCGCTGGCGGCGGCCGCCGGGATCAGCAGGCGCACGTTCTTCCGCTACTTCAGCTCGAAGGCCGACGCGCTGATGGCCGACTTCGACGAGGACGTCGAGCGGCTGCGGGCGGTGCTCGCCGACGGCGACCCGGACCTGCCACTCATGGACGCGATCCGGACCGCGGTGGTCGAGGTCAACGACTACCACGCCGACGACCTCGACCGCCTGCGGCAGCGACTGCTGCTGCAGCACAGCAACCCGGCCCTGCTGGCGAACGGCATCCTGCACTACGAGGAGTGGCAGACCGTGGTCGCCGAGTTCGCGGCCGGCCGGCTCGGCCAGCAGCCCAGTGACCTGCTCCCCCAGGTCATCGCCCGGTCGGTATTCGGTGCCGCCTACGCCGGCTTCATGTCCTGGCTGGCGGACGAGCGCGGCGACCTGAGCCCGCGCCTCGAGGACGCGCTGCGGGCCATGCCCGAGGCATTCCAGGCGGGGTCGGGCACCGTCAGCCAGCACGATCCACGCGCCGCACGGTAATCACGTCGTCCGGCACTCCTTGCTACCAAGGTAGCAATCTGGGTAGTATCACTGGTATGAAAGTGAGTGTTAGCCTGCCTGAGGAGGACATCGAGTTCCTCGACTCTTACGCGCAGACGCACGGGATCGAATCCCGGTCCGCCGCCGTGCACAAGGCCGTGGGACTGCTGCGGGCGGCTCAGCTAGGAAATGCATACGAGGAAGCATGGGCTTCGTGGGCCTCCTCAGACGACGCTGCGGCATGGGACAACACCATCGCTGACGGCCTGGGGGGCTGAATGCGCCGCGGTGAGATCGTCACCGTCAGCCTCGAACCGGCCCGCGGATCAGAAGCCAGCAAAACACGCCCCGCCGTGGTGGTCAGCAACGACGCGGCCAACGCCACGGCCACCAGGCTGGGACGCGGTGTCATCACGGTGGTGCCGGTCACGTCGAACACCGCCCGCATCTACCCGTTCCAGGTTCTGCTGCCAGCGCACCAGACCGGGCTGCGCCAGGATTCCAAGGCACAAGCCGAGCAAGTGCGGTCCGTAGCTATCGAGCGAGTTGGCGCCACCGTTGGCCAATTGTCCGCCGAGCTCATCGCCGAACTAGACCGCGCCATTCGCCTTCATCTCAGCCTGTAGCTGCTGGCGAACAGGATCTCCACGTTCTCGGGCCCAAGAGATCCGTCAGGTTACCTGGATATACACGGCGGTCGCGTCATCATGCTGCTTGCCGTACCCGTGCGCGGGCGGCGGAGACAGGTGTTCGGCTTCCCGCACTCGCCGGATAAGTCCGGACGGGCCGTCCCTGTCGAGCAGCTCGAATATGCCCGTCCATCTGTAGCCATAATATTGAACGAGCCTGGTAATGCCATCCGTCAGCAACGTCATATGGGTGACGCCGTTGATAACGCCTGAGATCGCCTCGTGCGCCGCCCGGGGATTCGTGCTCGCCACCCAGAACCCGCCGGATGCATTGCGTTTGGACCGGACGAGGTCGCGCGTATACGGGCGACCACCAGGTTGGAGCTGATCGACCCGGTCGTCGACGACGGGCGTTATGCCATCGCCGGTTCTCAGGATCACGGGAGAGTCGCCGAGCACGAGGTACTCGATCGCAGTGCCAACGGACCGGACCATAGCAACGGTTGACGATGGGCTGTCCGGGTTGGCCAGGTCACAGGTGTCGGCGTGGGCTGAACAGGTGACCTCAATGGCGCTAGCCAGGGTCTCCGGCAGGGTTGCCAGACCTAGGATCAGTTGTTCAACTAACGCTGCGGCCAGATGGCCTACGAGCCACGGCACGTCGTGGATGCAGCCGGTATCAACGCCATCGAAATGAGTGGCGCCGTCCAATATCACTGCCCAGTCAGGTCCAGCGGCTGCGTAGTCCTCGTTCGGCCGAGTTGCCGTGCCCGCCATAGTGGCAAGTTCGCTCCGCTTGAAGGAAACGGCCAAGGGCATGCGAGCAGGTTACCTGCGGGGGTGGGCGCAAGACCGGGACTGGATCACGGGCGCCTCGCGGGCCGGCGGCGCCGCTGCCGGATGCCGCGCCAAGGAGGTTGGCCGCGTGGCGGGTCTCGATGTACTGGGAGAAGACCAGCACGCCGGTGCCAGGATGGTCGCGGCGGATGGCGATCGCGGCGCGGATGCCCTCGTCTGTGTAGCCGGGCGGCATCCGTCTTGCTGGCGTCCAGGCCGTCCTGTTAGCTTGCGCATCGGGATGCCTCTTGTGCTCGTTGGCGCCGGTTGCTCCGGCCGCCTGTATCTCGATCCTGAGCCGCGGTGAGCGAGAATTCGACCGTGGCCGCACCCGGATTCTGAGGTACGGCTAGCACGGCCCCTTTCGGGTGCCAGCACGCGACTGTGCGCTTGACCAGGTACGACGCGCTGAATCGCCATCCGGTCATCGGCGGCCCGACTTATCGCCGGCTTGTGACCGGTCGCCAGCGGCAGGGCTGCGGGCAGCGCGATGAGAGCAGTCAGCTCCGAGTGCGCAAACCGTCATGGCCACCCGCCAGTGGGTCTCACGCGATCTGGCAGCCGCATGAGCGCGCGTGTGGCGGCAGCGTCTTGATCAGTTTTCGGGTTGATGCTCGCCTGGATCGGCGATTTCTATGATGCGCAGTGGCTCATCAAGGTCATCGGTATCCGCACGCCATCTGGTTCCGTTCAGGGTGAGGATCGGGCAGACGGCAGCGTCAGCGATCGCGGCCGCATGCGCATCCCACGGGTCGAGCCCAGTCCTGGCGACAACGTCTGCCAGCCGGGCGGCTTGCTCGGCGCCGTTCAACGGTGCGATGGTGACGTTGCCAAGGAGCTCTAACCCAGCCAGGAGGTCGTCCGCCTCCTCATTGCGCGCATCCAGCGAGGCACCCGCCATGGCAAGCGCAGGGACGACCATAGGCTGGTTCCTGCCGTCATAGCCCTGAATAGGGCCAAGGAGATTGGCGACTGTGCAGATCGGGATGCTCTGTGTTCATCCAGCCTGTGTGAGGCGCCAGGAGTATCCCGTCCATGGGCACGCCATCGGGGAGCTGGACAGAGCCCGGCTGCGAGCGATCGCTGCCAGCGACCGGCCGCTGGGACCGGACGAATGCGCGGATCGGGCCCGGCTGGCGGCCTCGGACGCCCTGCCTGGTACCGCGAGATTCATCTGACTGGGCTCGTGGGCGGGCTAGTGCCGCATCAGGCAACCTTTGCGCGGATTGAAACAGCACGGAGTTCCTCGTCGTCGGCGTGGCGATTGCGCCAGGCGATGTAGCGGCGGATCATCGAGTTCTGCTCCCGATGGCTGCGGTGATCGGTCCCGTTGAGCGCGAAGTAGCGCAGCGCGGCGAAGTGGCACTCGATCCGGTTGAGGAACGACGCACTGGTCGGCACGTAGGCGAGTTCGACGTTGCTGGCCGCCGCCCAGGCGCCAACCCGGCCGTCCTTCTTCGTCGACAGGTGCGGGGAGTAGTTGTCGCACACGATGGCGATGCGCACCTGCGGCGGGTAGAGCGAGCGCAGGTAGCGGCAGAAAACCAGGAAGTTCGTGCGGTTCTTGGTCTTCTTCACGTGCCCGTAGATCTTGTCTTTGTTCATGTCGAGCGCGGCGAGCAGGTGGCGCACGCCCTTGTCGCGGTGATAGGTCGCCCGGCGCCGGCGCCGCCGCGGGCTGGCGGTCGAGCCCGTGGAGCCCCGGCGGATGACCGGCGCCCACTGCCTGCCCGGCCTGGGCAGCAGGCTGAGCGGCCCGAACTCATCCATCGAGAACACCACGGCCGGGTCGCCGGGACCCGGCGTGACCGTGCCCTCGGCGATGTCGTAGAGCTCGAGCACCCGGTTCTTCTTCGCCTCGTAGTCCGGGTCGCGGGACTGCTTCCAGGTCTTTATCGCCTGAAACGACACCTGCTCCTTCTGGAGCAGAGCGCGCAGGCCCTCGTGGCTGATGTCCTCGACCACCCCCTCGGCGACCAGGAACTCCGCCAGCTTGGACAGACTCCAGGCCGAGAACGCAAGACCGTGGTCCGCCGGCCGCGACAGGGCGATCTTCTTGATCGCCTGGCGCTGGGGCAAGGTGAACACCGGCGGCCGCCCGCCCGCATACCGCGGGTAGAGCGCATCAAAGCCGTCCGCGTTGAAGTTCCTGATCACCTCGCGGACCCGGTCCGGGCTGGCGAAGGTGACCTTGGCGATCCCCGCCGCGTCCATGCCCTGCGCCGACAGCAGCACCATCTGCGCCCGCCGCCAGGTCACCACCGAACCCGACGACCGCCGCACGATGCGCAACAGCCGGTTCCCCTCGTCATTCGTGATCTCACGAACACGTAAACCCTCTCGAGGCACGGTCAGCCCTCCCGTGATCGCCAGCATCCACGATCAGGATGGCCGATCCGCCGCCGCGCAAGGCGTAACTACATCGCCAACGTTTCCTGCTGCGGCACTAGCT
>JASHQP010000031.1 GCA_030039095.1 Streptosporangiaceae bacterium | reverse complement strand
ACGGTTTCCGCGTCGAGGTGACCCTCGACGCCCTCGGGCAGCTCGAGCGCGCCGTGGGCGGCCATCGCGATCTCCGCGATGCCGCGGGCCTTCTCGGGATCGCCGCGCACCTGCCACCGGCTGCCGGACCACTCCAGGTCGTCCGGGGACACCTCGAGCATCGCGGCGGCGACGATCTTCGCGCGCTCGCGGACCTTGCGCGCCACCACGGCGGCGGCCGCGCCCGAGACCGGGGTGGACCGGGATCCGTAGGTGCCGAGCCCGAACGGGGTGCGGTCGGTGTCCCCGTGTACCACGTCGACGTCGTCCGGGGAGAGCCCCAGCTCGTTGGCGACGATCTGCGCGAACGTGGTCTCGTGGCCCTGGCCCTGGGTCTGGCAGGACACGCTGAGCACCGCCTTGCCGGTCGGGTGCACACGGAGGCTCGCGCCGTCCGCCATGCCGAGCCCGAGGATGTCCATGTGCTTGCGCGGGCCGGCGCCGACGCCCTCGGTGAAGAAGCTGATCCCGATGCCCATGTACTCGCCGCGGTCCCGCTTCTCCGCCTGCTCGCGCCGCAGCTCCGGGTAGTCGGCGATGTCCATCGCTACCTGCAGGGCCCGCGGGTAGTTGCCCGAGTCGTACTCCCATCCGGTCGGGCAGGTGTAGGGGAACTGCTCGGGGCGCAGCAGGTTCTTCATCCGGAGCTCCGCGGCATCCATCCCGAGCTCGAGCGCGAGCAGGTCGACCATGCGCTCGACCAGGTACACCGCCTCGGTTATCCGGAACGAGCACGAGTAGGCCACCCCGCCGGGCGCCTTGTTGGTGTACACGCCGGTGACCTCGCAGTGCGCGGCGCGCAGGTCGTAGGAGCCGGTGAAGATGTGGAAGAACCCGGCCGGGAACTTCGACGGCTGCGCGCTGCCGTTGAACGCGCCGTGGTCGGCGAGCACCTTCGCGCGCACGCCGAGGATGACGCCGTCGGAGGTCGCGGCGATCTCGCCGTGCATGTGGTAGTCCCGCGCGAACGTGGTGGACATGAGGTTCTCGGACCTGTCCTCGACCCACTTCACCGGCGTGCCGGTGATCATCGAGCCGACGATCGCGCACAGGTAGGCCGGGTAGATCGGCACCTTGTTGCCGAACCCGCCGCCGATGTCCGGCGAGATGATCCGGATCTTGTGCTCGGGCAGGCCGAGCATGAGCGCGTAGAGGGTCCGGTGCGCGTGCGGGGCCTGGCTCGTGGCCCACACCGTGAGCTGGCCGGTCACCTCGCTGAAGTCGGCGACGGCACCGCAGGTCTCCAGCGGCGCCGGGTGCGACCGCGGGTAGAGCATGTCCTGCGCCACGACGACGTCGGCCCCGCCGAACGCCGCGTCGGTGGCCGCCTTGTCGCCCGCCTCCCAGTCGAAGATGTGATTGTCCTGCTTGCCGGCGAGGTCGTCGCGGATCACCGGGGCGCCGGGGTCGAGGGCGGTGGTGGCGTCGATCACCGGGGGAAGCTGCTCGTACTCGACGTTGATGAGCTCCAGCGCGTCGCGCGCCGAGTAGCGGTCCTCGGCGACCACGAACGCGATCTCCTGCCCCTGGAAGCGCACCTTGTCGGTGGCCAGGACCGCCTGCACGTCCTGGGACAGGGTCGGCATCCACGCGAGCCCGCGTTCGGAGAGCATCTCCCCGGTGATGACGGCCCTGACCCTCGGGTGGGCCTCGGCGGCGAGCGTGTCGATCGAGACGATCCTGGCGTGCGCGAGCGGGCTGCGCAGGATTGCGCCGTGCAGCATGCCGGGAAGCGTGATGTCGTCGATGAAGGTGCCCTGGCCGCGGATGAACCGGGCGTCTTCCTTGCGCTTAACTGGCCCGTACGCGCCGTTTTCCGGCCCGGTCATTCGGCATCCTCCGCTGCGTCCCCCACAGTGTCCACGCGGCCGTCCGGGTGCTTGCTCGCCCAGAGCACGGACCGGACGATGTTCTCGTAGCCGGTGCAGCGGCAGATCTGCCCGGACAGCGCCTCGCGGATCTCCTCCGGGGACGGGTCCGGGCTGCGGTCGAGCAGCCACCGGGCGGTCATCATCATGCCCGGGGTGCAGAAGCCGCACTGCAGGCCGTGGCATTCGGCAAAGGCCTGCTGGATCGGGTCGAGGTGACCCCCACCCGCCTCCCCTTCCCCCTTCATGGCGAGACCCTCCACGGTCCGCACACTGCGCTCGTCGGCCATGGCCGCCAGCACGGTGCACGACTTCACCGGGGTCCCGTCCAGCCACACGACGCAGGCCCCGCAGTTCGACGTGTCACAGCCCCAGTGCGACCCGGTGAGGCCGAGGTCGTCGCGCAGGAAGTGGATCAGCAGCAGCCGGGCCTCGACCTCGCGCGTGTAGTCGGCGCCGTTGACGTTCACCGTGATCTGCACGGCACGTTCCGCTCGCATCCGGTCACGGGTTCGCTCCAGGCGGGCCGGCGCGCCTGGCCGGCGCGGCGCTGGCTCGGCGCACAGCGCGGCGCATCGCCCGCACGGTGAGCTCCCTGGCCAGGTGACGCTTGTAATCGGCCGGGCCGCGCTGGTCCGAGACCGGGCGGCAGTGCTCGGCGGCAATCCTGCCCGCCTCGGCGAAGGTTTCCTCGGTGGCCGGAGCGCCGCGCAGGAAGTCCTCGGCCTCGGCCGCGGCGAAGTTGCGGGCGCCGACGGCGGTGAGGCCGAGCCCGGCCTCCGCGATTCTGGCCCCGCCCGACCCCGGTCCGCCCTGGCCTAGCGCACCCGCGCCCGGCCCACCGTCGCCCGGCCCACCGTCGCCCGGCCCACCGTCGCCCGGCCCACCGTCGCCCGGCCCA
>JASHQP010000385.1 GCA_030039095.1 Streptosporangiaceae bacterium | reverse complement strand
CGAAGCGCAGCGCCGCGTTGCGGGAGGACAGAGCGATCGCGGTTTCCATGCTCAGCCCGCACCGATCCAGCAGATGAGTCAGCAACAGCGGAAGCAGCAGCCCGATGCCGGGCAGACCGGCGCGCCCACTGACGAAATCCTGTTTCGCCTCGGCCGGCCACTCATTGTGATCAGAGCCGAAGAAATCGAACTCGCCGTCGACCAGAGCGCCGCACAGTTGCTGGGACAGCTGAGGACTGCGGATCGGCGGGGCCACCTTGCCCTGCGGGCCGATCCCGCTCTCGGTGGAGAGCACGAGGTAGTGCGGGCAGGACTCGAGCTTCACGTCCGGGTAGCCGACGGCTCGCCTGGCGCGGATCGCCTCCATGCTCGAGACGTGCACGATCGTTACCGGGCACTTTGCTTGCTCCGCGAGGTAGATCGCGGTAAGTGCCGCGTCGCCCTCCGCCCGCGCGGGGCGGCTCTTCTCGTACGACTCGAGGCTCGGCATGCCGAGCGCCACCTGCTCGTGGGTGCAGTACTCGACGATGTCGCCGTCCTCGGCGTGGACCAGTGCCTGGCAGCCATGGGCGGCGATGGCCTGGAATGCCCGCTCGAGCTGCGAATGGTTAAGGCTGCCGATCCCTCCCAGCGCAGCTGCCTCGGCGCCGCGGTAGGGCATGAACATCTTGAAGGTCCGAATTCCTGCCGCCACGGCCGCCGGGACCTCACGCAGCTGGTCCTCGTTCATGATGTAGCCATGGAACTGGACGTTGATAAGGGTCTGGCGGCCAGCGATCGCCAGCCCCTGCTCATAGGCCTCCACCATCGAGCCCTGGCCGAACTTCGCGTAGTTCAGCACGGTGGTGACCCCGCCCGCCGCCGCCCCCATGGTCTCGCGGTCGAAGTTCGACTCCCGGGACAGCCCCGGAATGTGCTGGTATTCGGGGGCCAGCTCACCGATATGCGAATGTGTGTCAATCGCTCCGGGGATCGTCCAGCGGCCGTCCGCGTCGATGACCTGGCCGGCGCCCCCAAGGCCTTCCTCGGCAAGCGTGATCGCCACGATCCGCGAACCCCGGATGCCGATATTGCGGAGCGGCCCTGCAGTGTCTATCCGTGCGTTGGTGATTGCCAGGTCCAGCGATTGCATACGGTCCTCCCGAACCGTCACAGCAGCGATCGCCACTGCTCGAGCAGATAGTCGTCACTCGTTGCGGCGCTGATCTGGCCAGTCATCCACTCGCCGCAGTTACCCACGCCGCGGGACAGCCTGTCCCGCTCGAGCACGCCGATCGCAGCAGCCGCAACGATCTGGTACTGGATCACGTTGCGCAGCTTTCCTGGATCGGCAAGCATGGCGGTCGCCTCCGCCGGGTCGCGGCTGGCCTCGGCGTGCAGCTCGAAGTCCGCGAACGCGCTGCCCTCGATGTGAGCCAACTCGTCAGCCGAGGGCGGTCCAGGGCGCCGCGGCACCAACGCGGTGACGCTGTCGTAAAGCCGCAGCCAGCGAGTACGCCCTGGCTCCTCGAGCCAGTGCGTCGCGGCGTGCAGAACCAGCGCATGGTGACGAACCATGCTGTACCGACCCGGCGGGCCAGCCGCCTGCGCCTGGAGCACGTCATTGGTCAAGGCCAGTTCCAGGCGCGAGCCATCGAGCAGGCAGCCGCGCAGCCCGGGCTCCCGGTCAAACAGTGGCCGGTACGTGAGGTCCAGCAGGCGAAGGAAGAAGCGGCCGTCCGGCAGGTGACTGATCTCCACGTCCTCGCCACGCGGAACCAGCCAGGAAAGCATGAAGTTGCCGAAGGCCGCCTCGCTGAGATCGCGAATGCTACGACCCGTGACTCGACGCGACCTGCCACCGGCGGCGGCAATCGCACCGCGCAGCGGGTCGATGCGCAGCTGCGCCTTCTCGATCCATCGTGCGGTGTCGGCCGGGGTGATCCGGGCGACCGCTGACGCTGGCAGCTCAAAAGCCACTGACCATTCCCCCGTCGACCCGCAGCTGCTCGCCGGTGATGAACGACGCCGGCGAACCGCAGAGGAACAGGACGGCCGCTGCGAGCTCGCGGGGATCGCCGTAGCGCCCTGCCGGGATCGTCGCCTGGCTCGCTCGCCGGATTTCCGCCACGGTCGCGCCCTGCGCCCGCGCCTTGCTTGCGTCCAGCTCGGCAACGCGTTCGGTGTCGATTCGCCCCGGAAGCACCATGTTGACCGTCACGCCCGAAGCGGCGACCTCACGGGACAGCAGCTTGAGGTATGACGCCAGAGCCGCCCGGTACATTGCCGACGTCGCCAGCCCGGATATGGGTACCTGGACGGCGCTCGAGCCCACCGCCACGATCCGCCCCCAGGACCGCTCGCGCATGCCAGGCAAGCACTCGCCGATGAGCCGCAGCGGTCCGTCGAGCAGCAGGGCGGACGCGGCTGCGCTCTGGTCGGGGCGCAGCCCGACGGCGGTCGAGGCAGGCGGGCCACCGCCGTTGACGATGAGGATGTCAATGTTCCCCAGGCTCGACCTGATTTCGGCGACCGCCGCCGAGATGCTCTCGCGGTCGGTCAGGTCGAGCGCGAGGCCGATCGCGTCGTGCGGCTCGGCGGCCAATTCTGCCGCCTGCTCGGTCGCCAGCTCGCCACGGCGGCCGCACAGCGCGACGCGGGCGCCCTCGCCCAGCAGCGCGGCAGCCACCGCGTGGCCGATGCCTGAGGTCGCGCCGCATACCAGAGCCACCTTGCGCGCGATGCCGAGGTCCATCACAGACTCAGCTCTTCGATGCCACGCTGGTGCGCGTTGGCCAGGGGCGTCATGGGCGCCGGAAATGAGAGTGCCGGGGGGCGGACCGCTGCGCTGGCAAGGACTCTGCGGCGGCGCAGGTTCTCCTTGCGGATCGACAGGCCAACAACGGCCTGCGCCTCGAAGTTGATCAGAGGAAGCCACGGCTCAATAGCGGCACGCGCGGCGGCGTAGCCACCACGGCGCCACGCCTGGACGATCGCAACGAGAACCTCGGGATAGGAAAAGCCGGTCATTACGCCCGCTGCTCCCGCCTGCAGCTCATCGAGCAGGCCGATCCCGCCCAGCCCGCCGAACAAAGAGACGCTGGTGTGCGGCGCGAGCTGCGCGATCGCCAGCGACGTCGGCGGGCTCTCGCACTTGACTGCGGCGATGCAGTCGCTGTGCTTGAGGATTTCCACGATCGTGGCACTCGTCACACGCACCCCGCTGGCCACTGGATAGTCCTGGAGGACTATGGGGAGCTGTGTCTGTGAGCTGATCGCGCGCAGGTGTGCGACCACTTCCCCGGCGCATTCGGAGTTGATCTGGACCATCAAGGCGGCCAGCGGGGCACCGGCCGCGGAGACCGCAGTCCGCGCCTCCTCCAGAGCCTCTGTGGTGTCAGTGGAGGTGAGCCCGACCACCACCCTGCCGGGAGCGATGGCAGAGGTTGCCGTGTGAACCACAAGAGCTCGCTCTGACGATGTGAGCTGAGCAGCTTCTCCAAAGACGCCGAGCGCCACGACACCGGTCACCCCTGCTTGGGTAAACATGTCCAGCGCCGTGATTAGCGATGCCTCGTCCACGGCGAGGCTCCCGGTCTCAAAGGGCGTCGGCAGGACGCCCCACACGCCCCGTTCGAGCGGCTTCATCAATTCCAGCTCCTCTGTCGGCTGATTGCTGGTCTCATAGGAACCTCAGATCGGCGCCCTCGCTGGCCTGCAGGACGTTCTCGGCGTGCAGGCGGCGCCAGCCCCGGTCGGGGAGTCCGAACGGGCGCAGAGCTGAACGGCGGCGGGCGACTTCGTCGTCGTCAACGAGCAGGTCCACACGCCGATTCGCCACATCGAGCCGGATGCGGTCCCCATCACGGACCAGCGCGAGCGGGCCGCCCGCAGCACTCTCCGGCGCGCAGTGCAACACGATGGTCCCGTACGACGTGCCGCTCATCCGGGCATCGGAGATCCGCACCATATCCTGGACTCCGGCCGCGGAGAGCTTGCGAGGGATGGGCAGCGATCCTGCCTCTGGCATGCCGGCCGCGATGGGTCCCGCGTTGCGTAGCACCAGCACGTGGTCGGGTGTGATCCTGAGCGAGGGGTCGTCGAGGCGTGCCGCCGCGTCATCAGGTGACTCGAAGACCACCGCCGGACCCTCGTGCTGCATAAGGCCAGGGCTGGCTGCCGACACCTTGATCACCGCGCCATCCGGAGCCAGCGATCCGCGGAGCACCGCCAGCGCACCGACGTTGCCGAGCGGGGCGGTCAGCGGATGGATGATGTCTTGCCACGGCTGCGGAGGGCAGATCGATTCAAGCCGCTCGCCCATCGACAGGCCGTCGATGCCGACATGAGATAGGTCAAGCAGGTCAGCAAGGGCCTTGAGCAGGACGGGAACCCCGCCGGCGTTGTGGAAGTCCTGCATGTAGGCCCGCCCTGACGGCTTGAGGTCCACGAGCAGCGGGACGGTGCGGGCGATCCGGTCGAAGTCGTCGAGCGTCAACGGGACGCCGGCGCGACGCCCGACCGCGAGGAGATGCACGATCGCGTTGGTGGAGCCGCCGAGCGCGGCTAGCACGCGCAGCGCGTTCTCGAACGCCGCTGGCGTGAGTATCTCGCGGGGCAGCATGGGATTATTCGCCAGCTCAACGGCCCGGCGGCCGGTGGCGGTGGCATGACGCAGCCGGCTTCCGGTGGGCGCAGGCGGCGAAGCGCCACCCGGCAGCATCATGCCCAGCGTCTCGGTGAGGCACGCCATCGTCGATGCGGTCCCCATGACCATGCAGGTCCCGGCAGTGTTGACAAGCTGCCCTTCGACCTCGGCAATCTCGCTGCCGGAAAGCTCTCCACCGCGGTAGCGAGCCCAGAACCGGCGGCAGTCCGTGCAGGCGCCCAGTTGCTCACCGTGCCACGATCCGGAAAGCATCGGGCCGACGACATCAATGATCACCGGAATATCGGTAACGGCGGCGGCCATGAGCTGCGCGGGCACGGTCTTGTCGCAGCCGCCCAGCAGCACCACGGCATCCATCGGCTGGGCACGGATGAGCTCCTCGGTGTCGATGGCCAGCAGGTTGCGGAACAGCATCGAGGTTGGGTGCAAGAAGGTCTCGCCCAGACTGATTGTCGGGAACACGAACGGCAGCCCGCCGGACGAGATGATCCCGCGCCGGACGTTGTCGACCAGCCCGGGCATCAGCCGGTGGCAGGGGTTGTAGTCCGAGGTGAGGTCGGCAATGCCGACAATCGGCTTGCTCAGGTCATCGGCGTCCAAGCCGGCCCCGGCGAGGAACGCTCCCCGCAGGTAGCGAGAGAAACCCACGTCTCCGTATGACGTAAGATTCCTGCGCACTCCAGATGGCATTGGAGGCCGACCTTCCCTTTAGTGTCGCTGAGCCGGGGTGGCAGGGTGTCATTCGCGCCGCAGTCGCAGGAAGTCCCACCCGCCGTTGAAGACGATGGCCAAGATCAGGATTAGGCCGTAGGCGATCTGAAGAGCGAACGATGACACCTGGACGAAGCTCAGCACGTTCTGGATGAGGAACAGGGAGGCACCGCCTGCCGCCGCGCCCGCCAGGCCGCCGCGCCCGCCAGCCAGGCTGACACCGCCGACGGCCGCCCCGGCGATGGCGATCAGCGTGTACTGAGGCCCGACGGTGGCGTCGGCGCCGTCGAGCACGGCGGTGAGCATGATGCCGCCCACCCCCGCCATCGCGCCCGCAAGCACGAAGGCGGTGAACCGTACGACGGCGACGGGAATGCCTGCGGTAAACGCGGCCCGGTCGTTGCTGCCAACGGCAATGAGGTTGCGCCAATATGAGGAGCGGAGCAGCAGGATCCATAGCACGCCGAGCCCGATGAAGACGAAGACGACGTTGGGGATCTGGTCGGTTGTGTTCGCCAGCGACGCGATGCCGTCCGGGACGACGCCGCCCGGGCTGGGCATCAACTGCGTTGCCAGGCCAGAGAACACCAGGTAAGTGGCCAGGGTGGCAATGATCGACGATACTCGCAGGAACGCGACTAGCGCACCGTTGATGGCGCCGGCCACGCAGCCGAGCAGGATCGCTGCCAGCCACAGCAGGTAGCTGTTGTCCAATCCGTGCGGGGCGAACTCGCCCGCGATAAGCACGCTGATCAGGCCCGCGGACGGTCCCACAGATAGATCCACGCCACCGCCGCCGGCGAGAATCGGCGGCGTCATCGCCATCGCGAGCACGATTAGTGGTGCCGCCCCGGTCAGCGCCTCCTGCCATCCCTGGTTGTTGATGAAACCGTGATCAACGATGGAGTTGATAATCACCATCGCCACGAGGATGACCAATGCGGGCACGAAGTAGGGGACGCGCCCCACATTCCACCGGGCCTGCACACGGCCTAGGTCGGCTGGTGCTTCGACTGCACTCATCCTTTGTCACCCTCACCTGACGGACCGACGTTCTGCCCGAACATGGCCTGCAGGATCTCGTCGTATCCCATCTCGTGACGGTCCAGCAGCGCCTGCACGGACTGGTCACGGAACACCGCGACCTGGTCGCAGACTTGGATCAGTTCTTCAATCTCCGTGGACAGCAGAACCACCGCGACTCCCTGGCCGGCGAGCTTGCGCAGCAATCCGTAGAACTGGCGCTTCGTCCCGATATCCACGCCGCGCAGCGGGTCGTTCATCACCAGGACCAAGGGGTCAGCGGCAAGCCAGCGGCCGACGAGTACCTTTTGCTGGTTTCCTCCGCTGAGCACGTCGACCGGTTCGCGTATGTCGGCCACCTCGATGGCGAGGCTGTTGACGAGCGTCCGGGCACGGGCCGCAAGTCGGCTGAGCCGGAAGCAGCCGAGCACCGTGTCTTCTGCGAGGGTCGCGATGAGCATGTTGTCGATCACCGACAGCGGCGCGAAGAGCCCTTCGGCCTGCCTGCTTCCCGGAACGTAGGCGATGCCGTCCTTGACCGCGCGGCTGTAGCCGCGCACCGGCTTGGTCTGGCCGCCGGGATTTATGGCCGTCATGGAGCCGCTAGCGGCCGCACGCAGGCCCACAAGTGTCTCCAGAAATGCTGTGCCACCGTGGCCTTCTAGTCCGGCGACGCCGAAAACTTCGCCGGCCTTGATCGCGACTTCAAATGGCTTGGAACTGGCATACAGCGAAATCTGACCGCGTAGTCTGATCGATTCCGGGCCCGTTGCGGTGCCCTCGACACCGGCTACCTGATCGCCGCCTTGCGCGGGTAGCTCGTCGAGGTTCTCCAGCGATGCTTTCGACAGCCTTTGGCTCATGAGCCGCAACAGGGCATCGGGCGTGGCCTCGGCCTGTTCCAGGGTGCCCACCATCGCGCCGGAGCGAAGCACTGTCGCGCGGTGGACGAATCTCTGCAGCTCGTCCATGCGGTGCGAGACGAACAGCACCGACTTTGCCTGTCTGATGTGCCCGCGGAGCAGTCCGAAGAGCTTGTCACGTGCCTGCAGATCCAGCGCGGAGGTCGACTCGTCGAGGATGAGCAGGCGCCAGTCACGTGTGAGCGCCCGGATGATCG
>JASHQP010000384.1 GCA_030039095.1 Streptosporangiaceae bacterium | reverse complement strand
CCTCACGTGCGGTTGTAGACGTATTGCCACAAGATCTCCGGCAGCACCGCCATGCTCGGGATCGGGGTGGTCAGCCCGGGGCCGTAGACGCCGTGAACGGCGATGTTGTAGCCAGCGATCGGGAACAGGAAGGGTCCGTACGCCTCCTTGGCGATGTACGCGTTGAGCTCGTCGTTGTACTTCTTCCGCAGCGCGGTGCTGAGCGTCCCGCCCGCCTCGTCGAGCAGGGCGTCGAGCTTCGGGTCGTGCACGCCAGTGAACGGCGAGGTGGACGAGAACCGGAACGCGACGCCGACGCCGCCCTCGGGGTCCCACGCGCCGGCCGTCTGCAGGAACGCCTGCCACTTGCCGGACAGGAAGACGGAGATCAGGCCGGTGAGGTCATAGTTCTGCAGGGTGACCTTCATGCCCGCGGCTTCCCACATCTCCGCCAGGCCCTCGTCCAGCGTCTGGGCGACCGGGCTGGTGATGGTCTTCAGCGTGATGCTGATCCCGCCGACCTGCTTGAC
The DNA here is from genome assembly GCA_030039095.1 of Streptosporangiaceae bacterium. Next base: position 7,842 of record JASHQP010000384.1, on the reverse strand, counting down.
CAGCTGCTTGGCCTTCGCCAGGTTGTAGGTCATATAGCCGGGGACCTTCGGCTCGTAGAACAGCCCGGCCGAGGCGGTGAACGACTGGGTCACCGGATAGGCGTCGCCGAACAGCTTGGAATCCAGCTCGGGTGTGTTGGTGGCGTAGTAGATCGCCTCCCGGGCCTCGAGGTTGTTGAACGGCGCCGTCTTCGTGTTGAGCTGGATGTCGTACGGCGAGGTGGACGGCTCGGTGGTCGTGGTGAAATGCGCCTTGAAAGCCGGCGCGAGGCTGGGAGTCGACATGCCCTCATACGCCTGGGCCGCGCCGGACTGCATGTCCTTGAGCGCGGTCTCGTCATCGAGGACGGGCTTGAAGATCAGGGTCTTCAGGTAGGGGAGGCCCTTCTGCCAGTAGTGCGGGTTCGCCTTGAGCACCAGCTCCGAACTCGGCGAGTCGCTGACCACGGTGAACGGGCCGGCGCCGACAGGCTCGAGCGCGAACGCCGTCTCGCCCATCTTCTGCACGGCCGTAGGCGAGGCGATCCAGTCGAAGATGTCGTCCTGGAGGTCGGCGAGCAGCGGCGCGTCGACGTAGCTGAGGCTGATCTCGATGGTGTAAGGGCCGGTGACGGTGATCTTCGGCGGGCTCAGGAATATCGGCTTGCAGCTGCAGCTGCTCTTGAGATCCCGGTCCCAGTTGTACGCGACCGCCTGGGCGTTGAACGGGGTGCCGTCGGAGAACGTCACGCCCTTGCGGAGGGTGAAGACCCAGGTCTTGCCCCCGTTGGTGGCGGAGATGTTGGTGGCGAGGTCCGGGATCCACTTGCCGCCCTGGCCCAGCTGGTACAGCTGGCCGAAGATGGCGTCCATGTAGCTCTGGTTCGCGGCGCCGTCGGTGTCGGTGGCAGGATCAAGGCCCGGCCAGGAGCCGGCGAAGCTGTCGCCCTCGAGCACCGTGAGCGACCCGCCGCGGGTTGGCGCCGTCGATGCGGGCGCCGTCGACGACGAGCCCGATGACGCGCAGCCAGAAAGGATCGCAGCCCCGACCGTTACCAGGATGAGCGGGGCCGCCAGCATGAATCTACGTCTGTGGTTCGTCTTGGGTCTCACGTCGATGCTCCTGCTACTGCTATGAGTGCTCCTGGGCGGGATGGGCGCCGATGGCCGAAGGCGCGGTAGGGCCTGACCAAATACCAGCGCCAGCTTCGGGGACGTGCGCGGCTGGCGTCCATGGCGCTTCCGCCCGGCGAAAGGAAAGATCGAGCTCCCCGGCTCGGTCGGTGCTGGGCCGCGACGGCCGGCCGGAGACCGGCCACGCGGGGGTCTGGGGCCGTCCCCGGACCGGCACTCTTTCGACCTGGTTTGTGGCTTATCCGGGTGCTTTCTTGCGGAACGAGGAGACGCGTGTAACCATGATCTGATTACTGCTTGTGGGCCCACCACGTCATGCAGCACGCTAAACACGCAGCGGTCGACAAGGGGGTCGAGCATGCGAGAGTACCTCGATGCCCCGGAGGAGGCGAGCGCCCCAGCCACGCGGACGAACGCAGCCGGGCGGCTGCTGGCGGTGCTCGACGCCTTCGGCCCTCAGCAGCGTGCGCTGTCGCTGAGCGAGATCGCGCGGCGCGCCGGGCTGAGTCTGTCCACGGCCCATCGGCTGGTCTGCGAGCTGGCCAGATGGGGAGCCTTAGAACGCGGCCCCAATGGGCGCTACTCCATCGGACTGCGCCTGCTCGAGCTGGCCGCCCTGTGCCCGCGCGGGCTGGGTCTTCGTGAGGCCGCGTTCCCTTACCTGGATGAGCTGCACCACCGCACGCGGGGCAACGTGCATCTCGGCGTGCGCGATGGCCTGGAAGTCGTGTACGTCGAGACCATCACGGCCTGCGCCACCCATCCGACCAACGGCCGGATGGGTGACCGCTGGCCGATGCACGCCACCGGCACGGGCCTGGTTCTGCTTGCGTTCGGCGGCCGGGAGCTGCAGGAGGAAGCGCTCCGCGGCCCACTGGAACGGTTCACGCCACTGACCGTCATCGACGGCACAGAGCTGCGCCGCGAGCTGGCCCAGATCCGGCAGGTTGGGTACGCGGTCGCCCGCGGGCGGATCACGCTGCCCGACCTGGTGGTGGCGGTTCCGGTCTACGACCAGTTCGGCGGCGTGGCCGCGGCAATCAGCGTGGTGGTCGAAGCCGATGGCGCCAGGCCGCTGGCACTGGGAAACATGCTCACTGTCGCGTCGGGCGCGATTACCCGCCAGCTGGCCCCGCAGCCCGCGCAGCGGCTGGCCGCCGCCGCGCGCCGGGCGCCGGGCTACGCGCCGGTGGCCGCCACGGCCGGGAGGGGGGGTCAGCGCACCGGCGTCATCCCGAGCCACCGGAAGGCGTTATGCCAGGTGATGTCCTCGATCACGTCCGCGGGCAGGTCGAGGGACCGCAGCGTGCGGCCGGCCGGCTCCTCGCGCGGCATGGCCGGGAAGTCGGAGCCGACCAGCAACCGGTCGGAGCCGAGCAGGTCGATGAGGTACCGCAGCGCCCTGCGGTCGAAGACCAGCGAGTCGTAGTAGAAGCGGCGGGCGTACTCGAGCGGTGACGGCCCGCCGTCTGGCATGATCGCCCGCTCCGGCACCGCAGGCTCCTCGTTCCAGGCGCCGCTCCAGAAGTACTGGGCCCGCGGCAGCATCAGCGGGTACCCGCCGGCGCCATGGCTGAACGAGATCCGCAGATCCGGGCACTTGGCCGCGGTACCGCCGGCGACCAGGGAGGCGGCAGCGAGCGCGCCCTCCACCCCGACGGCATACGTGCCCCTCGCCGACGCCGGCAGCCGGGACGCGGAGCCAGTGGCCGGCGCCAGCGCGTGCACGAAAATCGCCAGGCCGAGGCGCTCGGCCTCGCTGAAGAACGGCAGGAACCGTTCGTCGCCGATCGAGACGTCCAGCACGTTCGAGGCGATCTCCACGCCGTGCAGGCCCCGTTCAGCCACGGCAGCCAGCTCGGCCGCGGCAGCATCGGGGTCCTGCAGGGGCACCATGCCGAGCCCGATCAGCCGGGCCGGGTCGAAGGAGCACAGCTGCGCGGTGACGTCGTTGACGTGCCGGGCCAGCGCCAGCCCGTCCGGGACGGGCAGGTCGTAGCGCAGCAACGGCGGCATCGGCGTGAGCACCTCGACGTCGACGCCCGAGGCCGCCGCCTCCTCGACCCGGCGCTCGGCCTCGAAGAAGACGTCACGGGCCCGGAAGCGCAGGCCGCCGAACACCAGCATGCGGTCCGTGCTGCCGTCGACCGGCTCCATGCGGGGGAAGCACCCGGGCGCGTCACGCGGGTAGCCGCGGGGCAGCAGGTGGGCGTGGGCATCGATGAGCACGGAAGGCCTCCGTGAGCTACGTGGACGGGTGAACCGACACGGCGATCGCGGATTCGCCGGGCACCTCGCCACCGAGCGTCTCGATGGCCAGCGCGGCCTGGTCCAGTCCGAACGTGTGCGTGTGCATCTTCTCCAGCGGGAAGCGCCGCGACTCGATGAGCGCGATCGCGTCCGCCATGCCCTCGGCGTCCACGCCGAAGGCGCCGCGGACCGTGAGCGCCCGGTTGATGATCAGATCGGTCCGCAACGGTATCTCGCGGTTGCCCTTGAGTCCGGCCAGCACCACCCGGCCGCCTCGCCGAGTGGCCGCCAGGGCGTCGGAGACCGGCCCGGCGGCCAGCGGCGTCAGCTCGAGCGTGACGTCGGCCAGCTCCCCGTTGGTGATCTCCTCGACCCGCTGGACGGTATCCACCGCGTTCTCCCCGTCGACCACGATCGTGTGGTCCGCGCCGAGCTCATGGGCGATCGCCAGCTTGTGCTCGTCTGCGGCCAGCCCGGTGATGATGACCGTGCCGGCCCCGGCGGCGCGCGCCGCGACGACCGCGGCGATGCCGCGCTGGCCCGCGCCGAGCACCAGCACGGTCTCACCCAGCCGCACCCCGCCGAGGTGGCAGGCCCAGCGCACGCCCGCGCCCAGCGAGTTGAACATCGCGGCCAGCTCCACCGGCAGGTCGTTGCTGACCTTGTGCAGCACGGTGTTCGGCGACAGGTACAGGTACTCGGCCAGCCCGCCCCACAGCGCGGGCTCGACGTCGATGCCGGTCACCCCGTGGCCGTACTTCCGGTTACGGCAGAACTGGTACCGGCCGGTCAGGCAGTCCTGGCAGGACCGGCACGGCACGATCACCTCGAGCGCCACCCGGTCGCCGGGCTGGACGCCCCACCGGCGCGCGGCGCGCTCCCCAACCTCCTCCACGATCCCGAGAGGCTCGTGACCGGGGATGAAGGCGGGCCGGGGCCCGCCGAGGTGACCACGGTAGGTCTCGACGTCGCTGCCGCAGATGCCGTTGGCCTCGACGCGCAGCAGCCCGTCGTCGGGTCCGGTCTGCGGGCGAGGGAACTCCCGGACCTCGATCCGGCCCGTGCGGGTCTGTACTGCGGCGCGCACCATGTCAGCCATGGCTCAGTGCTCGTGGATGATCACGCCGCGGATGTTCTTGCCGTCCTCCAGATCCTGGTAGGCCTCATTGACCTCCTCCAGGCGGTAGCGCCTGGTGATCAGCTCGTCCAGCTTGAGGTCGCCGGACCGGTACAGCCCCAGCAGCATCGGGATGTCGTAGAGCGGGTTGCTGTCACCGAACAGGGCGCCGCGGATCTGGCGCTGGTAGCCGATCAGCAGGCCGGCGGGCACGTGGACGGCATGCTCGTCTATGTGGCCGACCGCGGTGATGGTGACCTTGCCGCCCTTGCCGGTCATCGCCGTGGCGGCGTTCACCATTTCTTCTGTGACCACCGCCGGCGTCATGATGACATGGTCGGCGAGCTGGCCCCTGGTCGTCTCGACGACGAAGTCGTGGGCCTCCCCGGCGGTGGCGAAGGCGTGCGTGGCCCCGAAGACCTTGGCCATGTCCCGCTTGAACTCCACCGGGTCCACGACGATGACGTTCTTGGCCCCTGCGTACCTCGCGCCCTGCACCGCGTTGCTGCCGACCCCGCCCGCGCCGAAGATGACCACGGTGTCCCCGGCGCGGACTCCGGCCGCGTGCACCGCTGAGCCCCACCCGGTGGGAACGCCGCAGCCGACCAGGGATGCGACCTCCCACGGGATGTCGTCGGCGAGCGGGACGCAGGCCCACTCCGACACCACGGCGTACTGCGAGAAGGTGCCGAGCGTGCAGAACCCGCCGAGGTCCTCGCCGTCCAGGTGGAACCGGAATGTGCCGTCGAGAAACATGCCGGTGCCAGCGTTCAGGCCCTTGACGCACATGTTCTGGTGCCCGGTCACGCACGGCCGGCAGGCCCCGCAGGCCGGGATGTAGGAACAGACAAGGCGGTCGCCGGCCTTGACCCGGCGCACGTCCGGCCCGACGGACTCGACGATCCCGGCGCCCTCGTGCCCGCCCACGACCGGGAACCGGGGCCGCGCGTCGCCCTTGGTGATGTGGTTGTCGGAGTGGCAGAGCCCGGCCGCAAAGAACTTCACCCGGACCTCGTGCGCCTTGGGCTCGTCGAGCTGAAGGTCGGCCAGTTCCCAGCCGAGGTGCGGTCCGCGGGCGATCGCGGCGCGGGTCGTGATGCTCATCGGGTAACTCCCTGAGGCTGACCGTGCTCGTGGATGATCACGCCGCGGATGTTCTTGCCGTCCAGCATGTCCTGGTAGCCCTGGTTGACGTCCTCCAGGCGGTACCGGCGGGTTATCAGCTTGTCGAGCTCGAGGTCGCCGGATCGGTAGAGCCCGAGCAGGCGGGGCACGTCGACGAGCGGGTTGCAGGCACCGTAGATTGCGCCCTGCACGCGGCGCTGGTAGCCGATGAGCATGCCGGGGTTCTCGTCCAGCCAGCCGCTGCCGACCGCGGTGACCGTGACCTGGCCGGCCTTGCCCACCACGGCGAGCGCGTCGTGGATGACCTCGTCGTGCAGGACTCCGACCGTGATGATCGCGTGATCGGCCAGCTCGCCCCAGGTGGTCTCCACGACGAACTCGTGAGCTTCCTTGGCGGTCGCGAACGTATGGGTGGCGCCGAAGACCGCGGCCATCTCCCGCTTGAACGGCACCGGGTCCACCACCACCACGTTCCTGGCGCCGGACAGCGCGGCGCCCTGGACCGCGTTGCTGCCCACGCCGCCCGACCCGTAGATCACCACGGTCTCCCCGGGCCGCACCCCGGCGGCGTGCACGGCCGAGCCCCAGCCGGTCGGCACCCCGCACGAGACGAGCGCGGCGACGTCGAACGGGATGTCGTCAGGAACCGCGATGCACGAGAACTCGGAGACGACCGTGTACTGCGAGAACGTCCCGAGCACGCACAGCCCGCCGAAGTCTTCCCCGTCCTGGTGGAACCGGAACGTCCCGTCGGGGAATTCGCCGGTGGCCGCGTTCTTCCCGGCGTCGCACAGGTTCTGCCGCCCGGTGGAGCAGTAGCGGCATGAACCGCAGGCCGGGATGAACGAGCAGACCACGTGGTCGCCGACGGCAACCCTGGTCACACCGGGACCGACGGCATCGACGATCCCGGCGCCCTCGTGCCCCCCCACGACGGGGAAGCGCATGCGCGCGTCGCCCTTCTGGATGTGGTCGTCGGAGTGGCAGAGCCCGGCCGCGAAGAACTTGATCCGGACCTCGTTGGCCTTGGGCTCATCGAGTTCGAGGTCGGTGATCTCCCACGGCCGGCCGGGGGCGCGGCAGACCGCGGCGCGGGTGGTCATGCTCATGTGATCCCCTTTCCGGTGTAGTCCACCTTGCAGCCCGGGACTCGAGGCACGCCACGCGGCTTCTGTGACGCGGAAGGGCATGTTCCCCCGCCGCTCGCCGCTGTGCTAACTTCCGCGACATCCGGGGTCGTCCCGGCCCCAGCGCAGCAAAGCTGTGCCAGCCGCGACGGCAGCTCGGGGGCTACCACAGAGGACTCGGCGTGATCGACAAGTTCCGTGAGGACGTGCTGTCCGTGCTCGAGGCCGTTCCGTCGGGCGCCTCGCTGGCGGTCGGGGGATTCGGGAGCTCGGGGCGGCCGGATACGCTGCTGGACGCGCTGTGCGACCTCGACCGCCGCGACCTGCACCTGATCGTCAACAACGTGGGCAGCGACTTCACCGGCGTCGGCAGGATGCTGGCCGAGGGCCGCATCCGCAGGCTGACGGCGTCGTTCCCGGTGCTGCCGGAGTTCTACGACGAGTACTTTGCCGGGAAGGTGGAACTCGAGCTGATCCCGCAGGGCACGCTCGCGGAGCGGCTGCGGGCCGGCGGCTCGGGCATTCCCGCCTTCTACACCCCCTCCGGCGCGGGCACCATGCTGTCCGACGGCACCTTCCCGCTCGGCTATTCCGCCGACGGCGCCGTGACCGACCGGATGCCGGAACGGGAGACCCGTGACTTCGGGGGCCGCCAGCACGTTCTGGAGTACGGCATAGTCGCGGACTTCGGCCTGGTCAGGGCCCACCAGGGGGACCGCAAGGGGAACTTGCGTTTCCACCTGTCCGCCCGGAACTTCAACCCACTGGCCGGGATGTCGGGACGCCGGGTGTTCGCGGAGGTCCAGCACCTGCTGGAGAACGGCGGGCTGCATCCGGACGACGTTCACCTGCCCGGGGTGTTCGTCGACGACGTTCTGCTCGCCTCGAGCACATCGCCCAAGCAGCCAACGATCGCGAGGTTCCCGCCATGACCGAGACCATCGGCACCAAGGCCGGCAGCACGGGCACGGTGCGCGGCCTCAGCCGGGAGGGGATCGCCGAGCGGCTGGCCCGGGACCTGCGGGACGGCTTCGTGGTCAACCTCGGCGTCGGCATCCCGCTGCTGATTCCCCGGTTCATCCCGGCCGGCGCCGAGGTCATCCTGCACGC
>JASHQP010000383.1 GCA_030039095.1 Streptosporangiaceae bacterium | reverse complement strand
GGAAACCGGGATGCCCGCTCCGGCGGTCCCCCGGCCCGCGGCGGAGTCCGCGCCGCCCGCCGGGCAGCGTCAGCCGCCAGCCCGTCGCCGGCGTTCCGCACTCCGGCAGCAGGCAACTCAGCGGATCTTCTCCGAGCTCGCGAGCCTCGCGGCGATTCCGCCGTCCGCCTACGCGGTCGGCGAAGAGATCGACGGCGCCATGTGCCTGATCCAGGCCCAGGACGGGTTCGAGGTCTTCAATGCCGCCGCGGGCGCCAGGCATGAGGTGCGCATTTTCGACGACGAGGAGTCCGCCTATTTTTACCTCTTCGGCGTGCTCGCAGCCGAGGCAGTTCGGACCGGCCGCCTTGCGCCGCAGGGGTAGCCGCGGCGTCGCAGAACTGCACGTGGAAGCCCATGGTGCCGTTGCTGAAAGAAATACCGCCCACCTGAGAGCTCCCTGTGGTGTTGGCGAAGTTCGCCCGCATCCGCGGCCAGGGCCGCTATGGTGCAATTGCTGGCGGGGCTGAAGGTCCCCCGCTCCCCAAGCAGCCCCGCCGGCATCAAAACAGGGGTCCGGCCCCGGGACGGCATGCCGAGAAAGCAAGATGGTCGGCATGACGAAGCTGACCTCGATCCCGCTCACCGGAGCGCAGTTCCGGATTTCCGCGGGCGACTACTCCGCAGCAGTTACCCAGCTCGGTGCTGGCCTGCGCGAATTCCGGTACCGTCATCGCCCCGTCATCGCAGAATATGGGCCCGATGAACTCCCTCCGGGCGCCGCTGGTCAGCTGCTGGCGCCGTGGCCGAACCGGATCGACGGCGGCAGGTACACGATCGACGGCACCGGCTGTCAGCTGGACCTGAGCGAGCCGGAACAGGGCAACGCCATCCACGGCCTGACCCGGTTTGCCGGCTGGCAGGAAGCCGGGCACACGGCCGAGGCCGTTCGCCTGCGGCACGTGCTCTACGGAAGCCACGGCTACCCGTTCTGCCTGGAGCTGACCGCCGAGTACCGGCTCAGCGCCGACGAGGGCCTGCACGTCAGCATCACGGCCGCCAACCCGGGCAGCCGTCCGGCGCCGTACGGGACCGGCTCGCACCCGTACCTGACCACCGGGGCCCCGGTGATCGACGGATGCGAGCTGCTTCTTCCTGCCGCGCGCTGGCTCAGGCCCGGCGACCGCGGCATACCGCGCGGCGAGCCCGAGGACGTCACCGGGACCCCCTATGACTTCCGCGAGCCGCGCCTAGTGGCCGGCACCAGGATCGACCACGCGTTCACCGCGCTGACCGCCAGCCCGGACGGGCGTGCCTGGGCGCAGCTCAGCAGCGCCGACGTGCGGGTGGCGTTCTGGGCGGGGCAGGGCTACCGGTGGCTGCAGGTGTTCACGGGGGACGCGCTCGATCCGGCACACCGCAGGCGCGCGATCGCGATCGAGCCGATGACCTGCCCGCCGAACAGCTTCGCGACCGGCGTCGACCTGCTGATCCTGCAGCCCGGCGACAGCATCACGCACGAGTGGGGGATCGCGGTGCGTCACTCCTGATCCGAGGTGCCGGCCGGAGCGGAGGCCTCACGGGACCGCACCAGGCCCGCCAGCCGGTCGAGGTCGGAGCGGGTGTCCAGGTCGTCCGGGCTGCCGGTGTCGCCGCACTCGACGAGCGTCACCAGGTCCGGATGCGCGCGCAGGAACGACCTCGCACCGGCATCGCCGACGGCCAGCGCGGTCACCTCGGCCCAGTGTTCCCGCGCGATCAGGACCGGGTTGCGGGGCGCTCCCGCATACGAGGCGACGGCTACTCGCGCGCCGGCCTGGTGCGCCGCGATCAGCCGCCGCACCGCCTCGGGCCCGACCAGCGGCTGATCCACGAGCGCGATCACGGCGGCGCCGCAGGCCTCCGGCACCGTGGCCAGGCCCGCCGAGAGCGACGAGCCCATGCCGGTGCGCCAGTTCGGGTTGTGCACGGCCAGCACGCCGGGCAGGTCGACGGCTACCGCGCCGGTCACCACCACGATCGGCGCCGCGCCGCCGTCGCGAAGCAGCGCCACGCCGCGTTCGGCGAGGCGCTCCCCGCCGATCTCGACGAGCGCCTTGGGACGGCCGAGCCTGCTCCCTGCGCCCGCCGCGAGCAGGATCCCGGCGACTGGAGCTGCGGTGTCGCTCTGCACGCCTGCCAGGCTAGCCCGTGACCGTCCGGTCGCCCGTCAGGCGGGGCTGGCGCTGTGGTGAATGCGGCCGGTGGTCGCGGTCAGCGGGCGGCCGGAGCCACCCCAGCGCAGCTGGATCAGCTCGGCGGCGATCGCGATCGCGGTTTCCTCCGGCGTGCGCGCGCCGAGGTCGAGGCCGATCGGCGAGCGCAGCCGGGCCAGTTCGTCCTCGGTGAGGCCGACCTCGCGCAGCCTGGCGAGCCGGTCCTCGTGTGTGCGCCTGCTGCCCATCGCTCCGATGTAGGACGCCGGCGTGCGCAGCGCCACCTCGAGCAGCGGCACGTCGAACTTCGGGTCGTGGGTGAGCACGCAGATGACCGTGCGCGCGTCCACGTTCTGCCCGGCGAGGTACCGGTGCGGCCAGTCGGTCACGACCTCGTCCGCGTCCGGGAAGCGCCTGCGCGTCGAGAAGACGGGCCGGGCGTCGCAGACCGTCACCCGGTAGCCGAGGAACTTGCCCGCCCGCGCCACGGCGGCGGCGAAGTCGATGGCGCCGAAGACCAGCATCCGCGGCGCCGGCGCGAAGGACTGGACGAACACCGACAGCTCATCCCTGCGCCGCTCGCCGTCCGGGCCGTACCGGCGGGTCCCGGTGAGGCCCTGCGCGAGCATCCCGCGCGCGTCGTCGTCCACCGCCTGATCCAGCCGCTCGCCCGAGCCGAGCGTGCCCGACGACGGCCCCGCGTCCTGTCCCCAGATCACCCGGCGGGCGCCCACCAGGCCGGGCCCGTCGATGACGGTCGCCACCGCGACCGGCTCGTCGGCCCTGACCGCCGCGGCCACGTCGCCCAGCTCGGGGAAGGCGTCCTTGCTGACCGCCTCCACGAATATGTCGATGATCCCGCCGCACGTCAGGCCCACCGCGAACGCGTCATCATCGGAGATGCCGTAGGTCTGCAGCACCGGCTGCCCGCTGGCGCGTACCTCCCCGGACAGCTCGTAGACGGCTCCCTCGACGCAGCCCCCCGAAACACTGCCCACGGCCTCGCCGTCGGCGGAGACGGCCATCGCCGCCCCGGGCTCCCTTGGCGCGCTGCGGAACGTCCGCACGACGGTGGCCAGGCCAAACGGCTCACCGGCGTCCCACCACTTGAAGATCGGATCCAGGATGTCTCGCACGCTCGTCACCTCAGGTCTCGCGTTACTCCCCCCCAGGTTACGTTCCCCTCGGGCCGGGAAGCGATCCCGCGACCAGCGGCGACACGTCTAGCTGGACCCCGAGTGCGGCCCCGCGGCTGGCTGTTGACATGATTAGTTAGGTTAGCCTAAGCTCATCAGCCGCCGGGGGAAGGCTGCACAACAGGACGGAGACCATGGCCACTCCACGCGCCGCGGCCGGAGCCCGGTTTCTCGGGCCGACGCTACTGGCATTGACCTCGCTGGGGCTTTCCGCGCTGCTCGGCGCGTGCAGCTCCGCGGCATCGTCGTCCGGGTCGGCGGCCGGCGCAGCGGCGTCGACCGCGGCGGTACGCACCACGTGCACCCAGGTCAGCGCCGTGCTCTCGGACGGGCCCGACCCGGACTCCGATCCCGTCGGCTACGCCGAGGCCCAGATCCTCCCGCTTGGCCAGATCCACACGTCCGACGCTCAGCTCCGGGCGGCGATCGGCAAGCTGGCGAGCGCGTACCGGACATTCTTCGACAGCAACGGGACTTCGGGCTCGGCCAAGCTGGCGGTCGCTGCGGCCAGCAAGCGGATCAATTCGTTCTGCCCGGGCGCGGCGTCATGACGGGCAAGCGCTGGCTGGCGGCCATCGCCGGCGTCGCGACCTGCTGCGCGCTGCTTGCCGGGTGCGGCACGGCCAGCGGCACGGCCACCCAGACGATCACCCTCTACAACGGCCAGCACGAGCAGACCGCCGACGCCCTGGTGAACGCGTTCGAGAAGGCCACCGGCATCATGGTCAACATCCGCAGCGACGACGAGGACACGCTGGCGGACCAGATCGTGACCGAGGGCTCGCACTCCCCCGCCGACGTGTTCTACACCGAGAACTCACCTCCGCTGGAGAGCCTGCAGGCCAAGGGGCTGCTGGCCAAGGTGGACCCGTCGACGCTGAGTCACACCCCGGCCAGGTACAGCTCCCCCGACGGCGACTGGGTGGGCGTGTCCGGGCGGGTCAGCGTGATCATCTGGAACCCGTCGCTGATCTCGGCGAGCCAGCTCCCCACGCACGTGAGCCAGCTCGCCGAGCCGAAGTACAAGGGCAAGCTGGCGCTGGCGCCGCAGGAGACCGACTTCCAGCCGATCGTCACGGCCTACGACCGCGCCTACGGGAAGGCCGCGACCCTCACCTGGCTCGAGGCGATCAACGCGAACGCCAGCGGCCACGTCTACCCGGACAACGAGACGATCGCCGACGAGGTGAACCGGGGCGCCGTGGCGTTCGGGATCGTCAACCAGTACTACTGGTACCGGATGAAGGCCGAGGTCGGCGCCGGCAGCGTGCACTCGGAGATCACCCACTTCGCCGCGGGCGATCCCGGCTACGTCGTCGACATCTCCGGCGCCGCGGTGCTGAAGTCATCCACGCACCAGGCAGCGGCGCAGAAGTTCCTGGCGTTCCTGGTCAGCAAGCAGGGCCAGAGCATCATCGCCGACCCGAGCAAGTCGATCAGCTTCGAGTACCCGATCGCCTCCGGGGTCACGACACAGGCGCCGGAGACGCCCTTCGACCAGCTCCAGCCGTATCCGATGACGATCGCCGATCTCGGCACGGGGGCGACGGCCATCTCGCTGATGCGCCAGGCGGGCCTGCTGTGACGGTGACCGGGCCGGACTCGCCATGACCGCCTCAGAGACGCTGCAGCGGCCGGGGCCGCTGCCCTCGCCCGGCCA
>JASHQP010000382.1 GCA_030039095.1 Streptosporangiaceae bacterium | reverse complement strand
GTTTCGACGCCGCCGCGGAGTCGATCGAGCCGTTGGAGGTCATGGCCTGCTGCTCCACCGGCCGCGCGCCGCCCTTCAGCCACAGGTTCTGCCCGCCGTCGGCGGCCTGGGAGTAGAGGAACTCCTCCCACAGCCTCGCGGCGGCCGGGTGCGGCGCGTTCTTGTTGATGGCCTGGGCGTAGTAGCCACCCAGGACGGCGTTCGGTGGGATGAACACCTTCCAGTTCGGCACGCCCACGTAGCTGGGCAGGTTCAGGTAGTCCCAGTTGAACACCACCGGGGTGGTGCCCGCCTTGATCGTGGCGCCGGTCGCCTGCACCGAGTCGAAGTTGCCCTTCGACTTGAGTTCGGAGAAGAACGACACGCCCTTGGCGATGCTGCTGGCGCTCCCGCCATTGGCGAGGCTGGCCATCATCACGCCACTGAACGCGGCGGCGGCCTCGGTCGGGTTGCCGTTCAGCGCGACCGCGCCCTTGAACTTCGGCCCGAGCAGCTGGCTCACCGAGGTGATCGTGCCGAACTTGGACGAGTAGCCAATGGCCATGTAGCCGCCGTAGTCCTGGTACCACAGGCCGGCCGCGGACTTCTGCGCCGCCGGGATGCTCGACCAGGTGCTGACCTTGTACGGCGCGAACAGGCTGGTGTTCACGAGCGCGACCGACATGCCGACGTCGACGACGTCCGGCGCCGCGGCCGTGCCGTTCTCCTGCTTGATCGCGTTGACCTCGTCCTGGCTGCTGCCGGTGGGATTGGCCGAGTTGACCTTGATCCCGTACTTCTTCTCGAACGTGCTGATGATCGTGCCGTAGTTGGCCCAGGTCGGGGGCAGCGCGATCACGTTGAGCGTGCCCTCCTTCTTGGCCGCGGCGATGAGCTTGGCCATTCCCCCGCCAGCCGCTGCCGACGTGACCGTGGCCCAGTTGGCCCCGCCGCTCGAGCTCGGCGACGAACTCGACGAACACCCGGCCGCCAGCAGCGCGAGAGCCGCGAGCGCGGCGAGCGCGTACCGATGTGGCGATCTCACGCGAATGCCTCCTGTTGCTTCCCGTCCCGATGACGCGAGCGCGGCCGCAGAAAGCCGCGCGTAAATGTCAGGAAGTGAGCGGACCCTCCCGGCAAAATGCATAGGCCCCGGAATGCCTAAAACGTTTAGCATCGGTATGCTCGCCCAGGCCTGTGTGGGTGTCAAGAGTCGTTACCGAGTTGTCGCCGCCGGTCGCCGCCTGTCCGTCCGGCCAGGTAGGTGCGTATCTGGCGGCTGCAGCGAGGCGCGCTCCACGAGCGCGACGCCGGCGACGTAGTCGTCGGCGGGCCCCGGCTGGAGCAGCCGCTGCATGAGCGCCACGCCCATGGCCCGGTGATCCATCTGGATCGTCGCCAGCGGCGGGTCGAGCAGCTCTGAGGTGGGCAGGTCGTCGTGGCCGACGACCGAGACGCCGGGCCCGACCGGCAGCGAGAGCTCACGGGCGGCCTTGTAGACCGCGTGCGCGGTGTAGTCGGAGTTCGTGATGATCGCGGTCGGCGCCGCGGGCCCGGCCAGCAGCGCCGCCGAGGCCTGCTGCACGTCGGCGATCGTGAGCAGCGAGTACACGATCCGCGGCCGCACCCCGAACTGCCTGGCCAGGCGCCGGAAGTGCCGCAGCCGGTCCGGGTCCGCCATCAGCTCGCGCGGCGCGGAGAGGAACGCGACCGATTGGTGCCCCAGCTCGGCCAGCCGCCGCATCGGCAGCTCGACCGCTGCCGCGTTGTCCGGGCAGACCCGGCAGATGCCGGTGACCCCGTCCGCCGACGCGTTGAGCGCCACCGCCGGGGCCCCGGGGCGCAGCATCTGCCAGAGCCGTATCGACTCGCCCGTGCCGACCGGGGCGATCGCCAGCCCTTCCACCCGCTGGGCCGCCAGTTCCTGCACGTGGCGGCGCTCGCGCTCGATCGAGTAGCGCGCGTCGAGGACGAGCAGCGTGGCGCCGGCGTCGGCGGCGACCTGCTGCGCACCACTGAGGACTTCCAGGAAGAACGGGTTGGCGAAGTTGCGCACCACAAAGCCGTACGTCATCGTGCGCCCCCGCCGCAGCGCCTGCGCCTGCGGGTTGGCGCGGTAGCCGAGCCGCTGCGCCGCGGCGACGATGCGCCGCCTGGTCTCCTCGGCCACGCCGGGCTGCCCGTTGATGGCCAGGCTCGCGGTGGCGACGGAGACCCCGACGGCCTTGGCCACGTCGCGGATGCCGGCCGGTTTGCCCGGGCCGTCGCTGTCCGTCGTCATGGGTTCCTCTGCAGGCGGGATGCGCCATGGGCCGCCGATGATCACCTTGCATGACGCGACGCTGCACGGCAAGTCCGGGGCACCGTTCCAGGGATGCGCGCAGCGGGGCCAGGCCCGGCACGGAGCGTCACGTTCCGGGAAATTTTCCATACACAAAACCTGTACAGTCATATGGTATTGGTGTACAGTCGGGTCACCGGACACGACCCGAGGTGGTGGTACGCAATGGAAAAGGGCCTGCGCGCGGGAGCCATCGGACTGCTCTCCAGCGTGGTGATCGCGGTCTCCTCGACCGCGCCCGCCTACAGCATGGCCGCCACGCTCGGCCTCGTTGTGGCGATCGTCGGCGTGCACAGCCCTGGCACGCTGATCGTGTCGTTCCTGCCGATGCTCTGCATCGCCTACGCGTTCCGCGAGCTGAACAAGGCCGACCCGGACTGCGGGACCACGTTCACGTGGACCACCCGCGCGTTCGGCCCGTGGGCCGGGTGGATGGGCGGCTGGGGCATCATCGCGGCGGACGTGATCGTGATGGCCAGCCTGTCGCAGATCGCTGGCCACTACGCGCTGCAGCTTGCCGGCGCCGGCGGCGCGGCCTCGTCGGCGCTCTGGGTGACCGTCGCCGGAGTGATCTTCATTGCGGTGCTGACCTGGATCTGCTACCGCGGGATCGAGATCTCGGCGCGCCTGCAGCAGGCGCTGCTGGCCATCGAACTGGTCACGCTCGGCATCTTCGCCGTGGTCGCGTTCGTCAGGGCGGGCACCGGCCACGCGCTCCCGGGCGCCGGCCACCTGTCGACGGCCTGGCTCAGCCCGTGGACCGGATCGCTGCATGGCCTGGCGAACTCGTTCCTGCTCGCGGTGTTCGTGTACTGGGGCTGGGACTGCGCGGTGAGCGTCAACGAGGAGACCAAAGACCGGGCCAGGACCCCGGGGCGCGCCGCCGTGGCCTCCACGGTGCTGCTGGTCGCGGTGTTCGCGGTGGTGTCCGTCGCGGCGCTGGTCTTCGCCGGGCCCACGTTCCTGGCCCGCCACAGCGACAACGTGCTCGGCGCGATGTCCACGCTGGTGCTGGGCAGCACCGCGGGCAAGCTCCTGATCCTGTGCGTGCTGACCTCGGCGACCGCGTCGACGCAGACCACGATCATGCCGACGGCGCGCGCGGTGCTGGCCATGGCCGTGCACCGGGCGCTGCCGCGGGCGTTCGCGCGGATGCACCCGCGCTACCTGACGCCCACGGTCGCGACCGTCGTCATGGGCGCGGCCTCGGCGGTGTTCTTCGTGGTGCTGACCGTGGCGTCGCAGAATGTGCTGGCCGACTCCGCGGCCTCGGTCGGGCTGCTGATCGCGTTCTACTACGGGATGACCGGGTTCGCCTGCGTCTGGTATTTCCGGCGTGATCTGCTTGGCAGCGTGCGCGCGCTTGTCTTCCGGGGGATCTTGCCCGGGCTCGGCGGGCTGGCCCTGCTGGCCGCGTTCATCCTGTCGATCGTGTCGTACTGGCCGGCCGCGAGCAGCTACTCGAGCTTCGGCGGCATCGGCGGCGTGTTCCTGATCGGCGCGGGGTCGCTGCTGGCCGGCGTGGCGCTGATGCTGGCGGCCCGGCGCTGGCTGCCCGCGTTCTTCACCACCGGGACGCTGCCCCCGCTGGAGTCGGCGGAGTCCGGCGAGGATGAGGGGTCCGCCGAGCGCACGGTGGCACCCGTCCCTGCCCAGGTGCTGGACCCGGCGTGACGGCGGCTGATCAGGCGGCATTCGGCCGGGCCGGCGGCGGCGCC
>JASHQP010000030.1 GCA_030039095.1 Streptosporangiaceae bacterium | reverse complement strand
GCTGCAGGGCGCCGGCGAGGGCCTGGCCAAGGGCGGGGAGGGCGCCAGCCCGCTGTTCCTCGGCGCCGGCCTCGGCGTGGCCGGGATGATGCAGGCACCCGCCCAGCCCGCGCAGCAGCCCCCTCCGCCCGGTCCGGGCTTCGCCGGCGGCGGCCCTGGCTTCACCCAGCCGGTGCAGCAGCAGGCACCACAGCAGCAGGCACCGGCGCCGGCCGGGACGGCCGAGTGCTCCAACTGCCACAGCCAGGTCCAGGTCGGCTCGAAGTTCTGCGCCGAGTGCGGCACGCCCATGCAGAAGCACTGCACGAACTGCAACGCCAGCCTGTCCCCCACCGCGAAGTTCTGCGCGGAGTGCGGCACGCCGGCCAGCCCGCCAGCCTCCTGAACGTTCCCAGACCCCGCGCCATCCCACGCGCCGCACACGACGGCGCCGCGTTCTCAGAAAGGCATGCCCAAAGAATGGACAGGATCGAGTGCCAGTGGTGTAAGGCTCAGAACGAGCCGGACCGAACAAGCTGCTTTACCTGCGGTGCGCCGCTCGACAAGAAGAACCTCGTCTCCGACTCTGGCTGGGCCGAGGCGCCGCGGCTGCGCGACATGACCGAGTTCCGGTTCTCGAACTCCACCTGCCAGATCGAGGGCGAGCTGGTGCCCGTGGCCGAGATGGCGCTGGCCCAGGGGGACGCGGTCTTCTTCGAGCATCACGTGATGCTGTGGAAGGAACCCGGCGTGCCGATGTCCGCCATGAACACGGGCGGCGGCATGAAGCGCATGATGGGCGGGATGCCGCACGTGATGTCGATCGCGCACGGGCCCGGCCGGATCGCGTTCTCCCGGGACGCCGCCGGCGAGGTCGTGGTGCTGCCGCTGCACCCCTCGATGGAACTCGACGTGCGCGAGCACGCGTTCCTGGCCGGGACGCACTCGCTGAACTACTCGTTCGTGCGGATCAAGGGCCTGGCCAACGTGCTGCACGGCGGCGAGGGCATGTACCTGGACCGGTTCGTCACGTCCAGCGAGCCCGGGCTGCTGCTGCTGCACGGCTACGGCAACGTGTTCCAGAAGACGCTGCAGCCGGGCGAGAAGATCATGGTCGAGCCGGGCGGGTTCCTCTACAAGGACTCCTCGGTGACCATGAACACGGTCAAGCAGTCGCTGCGCAGCGGGATGATGGGCGGCCACAACATGTACCTGGCCGAGATGACCGGTCCCGGCCGGGTCGGCATCCAGTCCATGTACGTCCATCACGGGTCTGAGTGAGGCCGGGCATGTCCACACCGGCCTCCACCTACACCTGCCCGTACTGCCGCATTCCCAGCGACGGGAGCGGCGGGACCTGCCCGCACTGCGGCGCGCCCGTCGACGTCAGGGAACGCGTGACCGACTCCGGGTGGGCCGAGCAGCCGCCGATCCGCGACATGGCCCGGATCCACTTCAGCCGCTCGACCTGCCAGATCGTCGGCAAGTACGTTCCGGTGGCCGAGATGAACCTGCACGACGACGACTGGGTCTACTTCTCGCACCACGTGCTGCTGCACGCCGATCCCCAGGTCCGCCTCGACACGATGCGGATGGCGGGAGGCTGGAACCGGATGCTCGCGGGCATGCCGCTGATCATGATGACCGCGCGGGGCCCCGGGCACATCGCGTTCAGCGCCGACCGGCCCGGCGAGACCCTGGCCGTGCCGCTGCAGCACAACCAGGCCGTCGACGTGGTCGAGCACCGGTTCCTGGTCGCGACCGGCAACGTCAACTACCAGTGGGAGAACTCCGGGATCTGGTTCACCACCCAGAAGGGGGACGACCAGGAGTACCACTACCCGCTCGGCCGGACCATGGACCGGTTCTACGCGCAGGGCGGTCCCGGGCTCATGCTGCTGCACGCGCCCGGCAACACGTTCATCCGCGACCTGGCGCAGGGCGAGCGAATCCTGATCCAGCCGAGCGGGCTGATCTGGAAAGACCCGTCGGTGCGGATGACGCTGCACTTCGAGTACCCCCATGGCGCCTACTGGTTCAGCTCGGCGCGGTGGCAGGCCAAGACCGTGTGGCTCACCCTGCACGGGCCCGGCCGGGTCGCGATCCAGTCGGTGTTCGAGCGGCCGGAGATGGTCGGGCAGGTGTTCACCTGCTCGCAGGCGACCACCCAGGTCTGGTAGCTGTGTACCCCTAACAGGGGACATTTCCCGCCGCCCCAGCGGTGGCAGGATGGGTGCGGGAGGTTGGCCGTCGGAAATCGGGGCCGGCGGCCGATCCTCTCTTGACTAGCATCACGGACCATGGACGACCTGGGCGCCGCGGTGCTCGACGATCTCCGGGCCAACATGAGCCCGGAAGACATCGCCGGCAACCTCGCGGACTTCGGCCCGGCTGGGCCCGACGGCGCGACCCGCCGGCTGCGGGCGGCGACCGGCGGCCACGTGGACCTCGCCGACCCGGCACACCGCCTCGCGGCCATCACGTGGCTTCGCGCGTGGGGCTGCCGGCATCTCCGCCGCGCCGACACGCCGCTGACCGACGAGGCCCTGCGCACCTGGTGGACCGCCTGGAACGGGTCGCTCCCCGGTGACCGGGCCACGCTGACCGGCCTTGGTGAGGCCGACCTGGTGCCGGCCGGGCTGGCCTATGACGCGCTGCGTGCGTCGCCAGCCGCGAGGCGTAACGCTCGAGGCAGTGATCTCGAGGTTGCCTTTGGCGACACCGCGGCGGCGAAACTGCTGTTCGCGATCCGGCCGCGGGTGTTTCCGCCGTGGGACGCGACGATCAGGCTGGCGTTCGGCAAGCCCGGCGGGAGCGCCGCGTACGTGCGGATGCTGCGGCTTTCGGCGGCGGCACTGGACGGGCTGGCCGGGCGGCTGGCGGTGCCGGTCAGCGAGCTGCCGCGGATTCTCGGCCGGCCGGAGTCGACGCCGCCCAAGATCGTGGACGAGTTCCTGCTGATCCGGATCGCCAAGAGCCGCCGTCCGCAATAACCCGGTTCGCCCGGCCTGTCGCTGATTAGTTGCCTAGTGATTCCTGAATGCCCGCTGACCGTTGATCGGCCCTCCGCGCGTTCAGGGGTACCTCAGGGAATCTTCAGGGTTCTCCTGCAGGTACGGGGCCGACCATCGAGTCATCAGCAACACGGACGAACCGAAGGAAGTGCCTCTCATGAGCACGGAGCAGAACCAGTCAGGCGAGGCCGAGCCTTCGCAGAGCACGAGCATGCTGCCACCGCCTCCGCCGTGGATCCAGGGCGAGACCGTCCAGGGTGGCGAGGGCTCGAACCCGCCCGGGGACGGCGGCCAGGGCGGTCACGGCGGCTGGGGCGGGCAGCCCCCGGAGCACGGCAAGCGGCGGCGGCGCCGCCTGGCCATGACGGCGAGCGTCGCCGCTGTCGGCCTGGCGGTCGGCGCGGGAGCCGTGTACGCCATGAACGGCACGCCGAGCACGGCAACGGCCACGTCCACCACCGCGCTCAGCACCGCGCAGGTCGCCTCGCGCGTCAGTCCCGGCCTCGTCGACATCGTCTCGACGCTCGGATACCAGGGCGCCGAAGCCGCAGGCACCGGCATGGTGGTGACCTCGTCCGGTGAGGTGCTGACCAACAACCACGTGATCGACGGGGCCACGTCGATCAAGGCGACCGACGTCGGCAATGGCCGGACCTACACGGCGACGGTCGTCGGCTACGACAAGACGGACGACGTCGCGGTGCTGCAGCTCCAGAGCGCGTCCGGGCTCACGACCGTGTCGTTCGGGAACTCCTCGGACGTCGCGGTCGGCGATGCCGTCGTCGCGCTCGGCAACGCGGGGGGCAAGGGCGGCACCCCGTCGGTGGCCGCCGGAACCATCACCGCGCTGAACCAGGCCATCACCGCCAGCGATGAGAGCAGCGGAACCTCGGAGAACCTCACCGGGATGTTCGAGACGAACGCCGCCATCCAGCCCGGGGACTCCGGTGGGTCGCTCGTCAACGTCTACGGGCAGGTCATCGGCATGGACACGGCGGCGTCGAGCTCATCCGAGATGTCGTCGCCATTCGGCCAGTCCGCCGGGTCGTCGTCCTCACAGTCCGAGACGCAGGGCTTCGCGATCCCGATCGACAAGGCGCTGTCCATCGCCAGCGAGATCGAGGCGGGCGACGCGTCGAGCACCGTGCACATCGGCGCCACCGGCTTCCTCGGCGTGGAAGTCGGGTCGTCCGGCAACTCGTTCATGCCGGGCGGGTACCAGGACGGCTCCGGGGTGACGGTGGAAGGCACCCTCTCCGGATCGCCGGCCGCCGGCGCGGGCCTGTCAGCGGGCGACACGATCGACGCGATCAACGGCCACGCCGTGTCGTCCTCATCCGGCGTCGAGTCGGTGATCAGCCAGTACCACCCCGGTGACAAGGTCAGCGTCTCCTGGACGGACGGATACGGCCAGTCGCACACCTCGACGATCACCCTGGCCAACGGCCCGGCCGACTGACGTTCCCGACAATCCGGCCGACCGAGGCCGGCTTTAGATAGTGCTGAGCCCGGGCTGGAGGGAGCCCGGGCTCAGCCACGTTCAGGCGATGACGCTGCCGGTCGCCGCGGCAGCGAACGCGGCCATGGACGGAAACTCCCAGTCGGGCGTGACCTCGACCGGCGGGGCCGGGGTGGCTCCCCACCCTGGCCGGTCGTGGCGCCGGTTGATCCAGGCGGTCCGCAGGCCCACCGCCTTGGCCGGAACGTGGTCATGGAACAGGCTCTGGGCGGCGTGCAGCAGCCTGCCCTCCCCCACCCCGAGCCGCCTGGCCTCCTCCTGGAGCGCGGCGAAGCTCCACGGCGACGGCTTGTAGTAGCCGACGTCCTGCGCGGTCAGCACGCTGTCGAACGACGCCCCGAGCCGCTCGGCACTGCCGGCGAACGACGACCGGTCGACGTTGGACAGGATGATCAGCTTGAACTGCCTGCCCAGCGCGGCGAGCGCCGCTGGCGAGTCCTCGAAGGCCGGCCAGTCCGGGACCGACATCGCCAGCCGCTCCGCGTCCTCGGCGGTGACCTCGGCGCCCAGATCCTTCCCCAGCGCGATCATGCTCCGCCGCAGGATCTCCGGATACGGCGTCCGTGGATGCTCCGCCTCCGCCAGTTCCTCGTACCCGGCGTAGGAGGCCAGAAGCTCCTCGTCGTCCATCACCAGCTCGCGCGACCTGGCCCAGGGAGCAAGGACGGACAGCAGGCCGGTCTCCCAGTCGATGAGCGTTCCATAGCAGTCGAAGCTGATCGCCTCGAAGTCGGTGATCTCCACGAGAGGCACCTTCCTTGCTCGGCCGCTGCAGCTGCGGGACGGTCGGCCCCGGGCCAATCAACGTTAGAGCCATAACGCACCATGCACCAGAGGCCCAGCCTGGTCAGCGGGCCGAGGCAACCGCCGAGCTGCGCCTGGCCAGGGTGAAGCCGCTCAGCGACCGCGACCACGTCGCGCCGGTGACGTACCTGCTGGCCCGCTACCCGGACACGTTCCCGAAGATGCTGGACGACGCCCTGAGCTCGCTCAGCGCCGACCGGGACGGCCCCGCCCGGCAGTCGGGCTAGGCCCTCGCCGCCAGGTGGGCGAGCAGCATTGCCTCGTTAACGCAGCAGTTCTGCAGCTCACCCAAGTGCACGCTCTCGTTCTCCGAGTGCGCGTTGCTCTCTGGGTCTTCGACGCCAGTCAGCAACATCTCGGCATCTGGGAAAGCGGCCGCCAACGCGGCCACGACCGGGAGCGAGCCGCCACTGCCTGGCTCGACGGGACTGCAGCCCCAGGTGTCCTCGCAAGCTCGGCGGAACGCCTCGAATGCGTTGCCAGAGGCGTCGATACTGTGGGGCTCGCCCTCTCGATGCAGGCTGATTGTCACCTCCGCTCCCCAGGGCACCCGTTTTCGAAGGTGCTCCTCGACCGCACGGAATGCGCGTTGCGTTTCATCACCTGGCGCCAAACGGACACTTATATGCGCCGTGGCGACTGGTGTTAGCTGATGTACCGCATTTGCTGTCGAAGGTGCATCAATACCAAGCAGCGTAATGGCTGGGCGCGCCCAGAGTCTGCTAGAAAGGGGGCCCTCTCCAATAAGTTCAACGCCCGGCCGAATTCCTGATAGGCGGCGGAGATCACTTTCGTGCATTGTGAAAGAATGAGTTATGCCAGTCATCAGGCCATTCACTGCGACATCGCCATTGTCGTCATGCAGCGTTGCAAGAAGCCTGCATAGTGCGGTTAGGGCATCCGGAATCGCTCCGCCATAACGGCCGCTGTGTACCGCGTGATCGAGCGTGCGAACTTCGACCAGGCAATCGACAATGCCACGCAGCGAGGTAGTAAGAGTTGGCTGGCCTACAGACCAGTTGGTGCAGTCAGCGAGCACGATGATGTCTGCACGGAGCTGCTCCTCATATTCATGCAAAAACTGCGTCAGATGCGGGGAGGCAATCTCCTCTTCTCCCTCAATAAAGACAGCGATACCAACAGGCGGCTTTCCCTGCCAAGCCTGCAGTGCCGCAGCATGTACGGCGATGCCAGCCTTATTATCTGCCGTGCCACGACCGAACAGACGGCCACCGCGTTCGGTGGGCTCGAACGGAGACGTGTCCCAAAGCTGCTCGCGGCCAGGGGGTTGGACGTCATGGTGCGCATAAAGCAGGACTCTGGGAGCTCCCACCGGACCTGGGGTCGCGCCGAACACAGCCGGGTGTGCGCCGTCAGCCTCGAGCAACCTCACTTCCTTCAACCCGCAGTGCTCCAGCCACGTCGCGGTGACCTCTGCCGACTTCCTCACTTGGTCGGTGCCAAAGCCATCGGTACTGATCGACGGTATTCGCACAAGCTGGTCAAGGCCAGAGCGCGTCCCGGAAAAGGCGGCCTCTACAGCCTCTCGAATAGCCTTGGAACTCTGCGCTGCTGGCAATCTTGGGCCTCTCCGCGATTCAGCTCAGCCGTTTAGCCGGGGCCTGCCGGGGCAGGCAGAAGTACTGGCCACCCCAAGCGAAGCCTAGCGGTTTCCGGGCTCGTTAGCAGGAGATGCACCAACCTGGCTCACCACGCCTACATGGCAATCCTGGTCCACTCTGACACCAACGACACCGTCGGCGGTTGCTCCTGACACTGACATCGCCGCAACAATGGTGATCTTGCGGCTCAACTAATTGATCACATTGCAGCGAGATATGTCCCATGGTGATCAACGGTGCAAACCAATGCATCTCGCATTGCTGTTCCATTCAGAGGCTTTCTGAGGGGTGTAGCACCATGCTTGAAGAGCCCATCTTCAAAGATAACAATATCGCCGGGGTTGAGTTGAAATCTCAGGACCGGCTCTCCTACCGGCTCGCCTGAATCTGAGACATCATCAGGTTGATAAAGATACGTCTCGGCCCCGCCTCCTATCCTGCAAAGCACATATATAATTATGAACTCTTCCAGATCATGGTGCGGCCTTGTGACAATGTTGGTAAAGGTGCGGAGGAGATTGACCCCAAAGGTTCCCTCGCGTTTTCGGCGACTGGGTGGCACGAGTTGCAGAAGCGTCCGTAGAAGTTCGCCTGCCTGAGCGTCTCGAAGCAACCAGACTCGCGAATGCTCCCGCTTGCCTGGAATACACGACCGGTCGGTTATTGTGATATCTTCGTGTTCCTGTAGTTCAAGACCATGCCTGCCGTGCCGATAACGAATAACGTCTCTTGCCCTTAGACGATCTATCGGCCAGTCACCGTCGTCGTGACGGAGTGGTGGCGAATGAAAATACTTCTGCCGAAAGCCTTCGGGAAGATTCGCGGGAAGCCCGAGCTTCTGGTCATCGGTCAGTGCGTAGCCTTGGCGCCCCAGCGATTCCCAGACATCCATCAGGCCGCCTGGGAATTTTTGGATTAAATGATCGCTCACAGTGGATACTTACGAGGAGAGGGCTAATGTCCGGGATTTGCCACGGGCAGAGACAAGCCGATCGGCTTAAACGCGTCCCGCATTTATCTAACACAGGGTCGAGCATAAACTTCCGCCGCTCCTCTACCGCTATTTGCGCGGTGAGCGAAGGCAGCTCCCCCTGGTATTGTTACTGCCCGATACGTATATCGTCCCGGATAGCGCAAATGAAGTTGCGCGAGCCGTCCTCGTCGAGCGATGCCCTTACGAGAGTGTCGTGCGCCTTCCTGTACTCAGCCACCTTACCTGGTTCTTCGATGCTGAGGAAGCCGGCATGGGTCTCTATGCGCACGATGTCTCGTGCCAAGGCGTGCTGGTATTCGAAATAGGCATACATGCACGTCATGGTGAATACGGGCTTGGCCGCGAACGGAAGGACATGCAAACTGACGTTCGGCTCCTTCGATCGCTCGACCAGCACATCCAGCTGGTCCCGCAGTACGCATGGCGAACCAACAACTTGCCGCAGCGTCGACTCATGTGTGACCACGACAAGCCGGAGTGGCTCTAGGCCTTCCCGGTGGCTCAGGGCCTCTTGGCGGCGTATCCGGACGTCGGCCACAAGCTCGCGGATATCTTCTTCTGCCCGTTGCTCCATGTCCCGGAAGATCGCGGTCGCATAGTCGGGGGTCTGAAGCAGCGCAGGGATGAAAGGCAGCGTGTAGGCCCGTTCTACGGTTGCGTCCGCCTCGTAGGCCAGGTGCGCAGCCAGCCCCTCATTGACGGCGTCAAAGTCCGTCCACCATCCCTGGCGTTGCGCCGCTTTTGCCCACTGTCGCAAGCTGACGCCGAGCGGGTCGTCCTCAATCCCGTAGTAACGAACGAGATCCCTGATGTCGCGGAGCTGCGGCCTGCCCTGGGCGTTTTCTAGGCGGGAGAGCTTGCTGGTCGAGATCATCAGATCATCAGCAACCTCGGAAAGGTTCCTGCCGGACTCCTCGCGGAGTTGACGGAGGGCGGCCGCGATGTTCCGCCGCGGTCCGAGTAGACCGGTCACCTTGTCTGGCAAGATCTTCTCCCGCTGTGAGGCGGTGTGCCTGGCTGCGCTCCGCAGAACCTGACATGGCCGCGAACGCCGTGGATGCCCACGACACGTGCCGCAGGCTCGAGCAGCTTCACGCAAACGCTGAACTGGTTTTTCCCTGCTGGGAATCCCACAACCGTACCCGTGGTCGCCGAGCGCCGCATCCAGACACGCAGCCTCACCGTGAACATCCGATCAGCCAGTCCTCGCGAGAGGGCGAGCGGCGGAGCAGCCCTCAGCCGGGGATCCGACGGGCTCGGCGCGAGTATCGCAGTACGGCTTGACATGTCTTGTTTGGAGTGTTCCCATCCTGGGAATCCCAACAGTATAGGTTGCACGAAGGATTTTCCAAAAGCGGGATCTCATGACTGACTGGCGCGAACCTCGAGGCGTATCCCTCGCCGGAGGGACGATGATCCGCGTCAAGGGTCTCGGGGGCACCCGCAGCCACTACATGGCTGCGGGTCTTTTTGTTATGACGGGGCGGCCGCAGCCAGCGCACCGCCGCGACTGGGCTCAGAGTGATCGCCTGAAACGCGCGTCGGGCCGACGGCGGCAACCATCGGCCCGACTGCCACGTGCACCCTCCCCCGAGGCCATCGAAAGAGGAGATCATGGAAACGCCACATCTTACCTCGTCAACGACCCTGTTGGGAATGCCGACCAGCCATTATGCGTGGCGTTCCCGTGCCGAGCCCGGGCCATGACCGTCATGCTGCCGTTAGCGGCGGGCTTCGTGGTGGGCCTGTTCTTCGGCTGGCTGCTGACGACGACCGTCGTTCTCGCGGCGATGTCCCGGTCCCAGCAACGGATGCAGCGAAAGGTCCTCTACTGGCAGGCCCGGGCCGCTGGCGCTCGCTCGGAAGCCGAACGGCTCACCCATCTGCTGGAGGCGCATGGCCTCCTGCCAAAACCCGGATCGTGGGAGGAACAGTAATGATCGCCGACCTGCTGGCACTGCTGCTGGCTCTCGCGGCGTGCGTCGCGGCAGCAGTCATCTTCGCCTTCTGGCGCCGTGAGCACGAGCGCGCCGAACTGCGAGCCGAGGAAGCGCACGTAACGGAGAACCAGGAGTTCTACGCGGCCTTGGCTAGGGTTCACGGGCATTCGAGGGAGCCGAGCGGGGTCGACCCGCGGGACAAGCTGCCGATCTAGACCGGACGACCGTGATCTAATCTGCCCATGCTGGAGACGGCGGAGGAGCTCGACAGCCTGCAGGAGATCCTGGACCGCAGCGCGGCGGGGGCGGGGCCCCACTTGCGGGACATCATCACCGATGACCGGCGGCTCGGTGCGGCGCAGCTATGCGAGAAGCTGCAGGGCATGCGGCTGCTGGTGGTGGCCACCGTGACGGCCGACGGCAGGCCGCTGGCCGGGCCGGTCGACGGGTACCTGCTGCACGGGGCTTTCTATTTCAGCTCGGGCCGCAGTTCGGTCCGGATGCGCCACCTGGCCGCCCGGCCGGCGGTCAGCGCCACCCACCTCCCGGGCGAGGAGCTCGCGGTGACCGTGCACGGCCGGGCCGAGCTGTTCGACATCGGCGACCGGTCGCACGGGGAGCTGCGCCAGGCCATGCTCGACCACTACCTCCCGCTGCAGGGCCCGGCGTTCGAGACCTGGCTGGACCAGGCGGACGCGGTGGGGGCGCGCATCGCCGCCGACAAGATCTTCACCTTCAGCATGAACGGCTAGCGCTCCGCCGGGAACCCCGCGACGCCACGGGGGCATCCGGAGCCGACTGCGGGGGGGCTACCCGTTCAGGCCCGTTTCTCCGAGTCTGTGCAGCAGCAGCGTCTCTGCCAGGCAGACGCGGGTGAACATCGCGAGGTGCAGGCTCTCGTTCGCGCCGTGAGCGCGGGTGTCGGGATCCTCGACGCCGCTGATCAGGATCTCGGCCTCGGGGATGAGATCGGCGTAGCCGGTGACGAACGGGATCGAGCCGCCGCCGCCGATGTCGGCCGGGGGCCTTCCGAATGCCTCTCCCATGGCCCATCCAGCCGCCTCGTACGCGACGCCCCCGGTCTGCGCGGTGTACGGAGCGCCGGTGGCCTTCTGGTCCACGGTCACGTGCACACCCCACGGGGCGTGCGCCTTCAGGTGGGCCGCCAGCGCATCGCTCGCCTTGGTCACGTCGTTGCCGGGGGGAACCCGCAGGCTCACCTTCGCACGAGCGGACGCGAGCAGGGTGTTGGAGGCCGCGGCGACCGACGGGGCGTCGATGCCGATGACCGTGATCGACGGGTGCGCCCAGAGCCTGTCGGTGAGCTCGCCGGTGCCGATCAGCTGCACCCCGTCGAGCATCGCCGCGTCGGCCCGGAGCTGCGCCTCGGGCAGGTCCATCGGCTTCATCGTGCCCCTGGTCATGCCCGCGACTGCCACGTCGCCGTTTTCGTCGTGCAGCGTCGCCAGCAGCCGGCACAGCGCGGTCAGCGCGTCCGGCACCGGACCGCCGTAGAGCCCGCTGTGCACCGCATGCTCGAGGACCCGCACCTCCACGACGACCGGGGCGGCCCCGCGAAGCGAGGTCGTCAGTGACGGCACGTCCGTTGTCCAGTTCACCGAGTCGGCGAACACCACGACATCGGCCCGCAGCTGTTCCCGGAACTTCGCCAGGAACGCGTCCAGCGTCGGCGAGCCGATCTCCTCCTCGCCCTCCACGAGCACGGTGACCCCGACGGGGAGGTCGTCGCCGTGTGCCCGCAGCGCGGCCAGATGCGCCGCAACCCCCGCCTTGTCGTCGGCCACTCCCCGCCCGTACAGCCGGCCATCCCGCTCGGTGGGCTCGAACGGGTCGCTGTCCCAGATCGCGGGGTCACCGGTGGGCTGCACGTCGTGGTGCGCGTACAGCAAGACGGTCGGCGCTCCGGGCGGGGCTGGCCGCCTCCCGAGAACCGCGGGCTGGCCGCCGTCCACGGCGAGCAGCTCGACCTCCGGCATGCCAGCGCCGCTGAGAAGGGCCGCGACCTCGTCGGCGCTGGCCTGCATCTGCGGCGCGGCGGCCGGATCGGCCGATACCGACCGAATCCGCACCAGCCGCTCGAGGTCGGCGCGCACGGACGGAAGGACCTGCTCGACGGCCGCCCGAAGTTCTCCGACTGTGGGCTGGTGTGGGCTCATGTTCCGGCACGCTACCGGAAATTCCTGCCGGGGCGGAACACGGGGCCGACCGGCCGGAGTCGAATGGGCAACCGTTTGTCTTCAGGCTTGATGTCCGGTGTGTCAGCTCACCAGACGCCGTACAGCACCGACGTGTCGTAGCTGGCCGTCACGCCGCCGGCGAACTGGACGCCCCACAGGCCGGGCGTGTAACTGGCCGAGAGCTTGTCTCCGTCCAGGGTGCTGATCCAGACGAGGTACTGGAGGCCTTCCAGATGGGAGCGAACCGCGGGCAGGTTCGCCCGGTCGCAATACACCCGTGCCCTCACGTTCATCTTGCGGCGACCCGCCACCCACGCGCGCAATGCACCGGGCTGCGAGTACACCTCGTTGCCGGCCTCGTAATCGGCGATGCCGCAGTTGGCGTAGTCGCCCAAGACCGTGATCCAGCGCGTTGCCGCGAAGCGCGTTGCCTGCTCAGCGGTCGCGGCGTAGTCCCCGTCGTAGTACAGGCACGCGTGGGAGCCTGCCGGGATCAGCGCCGGCTGGGTCGAGTCGTAGAAGTCCATGCCGGCCACTCTAATGACAGGTCACGGCTCTAATGACAGGTCGCGCCTTTTTGTGACCCTTATTTCGGAAAGGCCAGCCTGACCGGTTCCTGCGCCAATCCCGCCGTGATCCGGCGGCCCAGCTCCGCCAGGGACGCAGCCAGCCCCGGATTGGGGCTCGTCAGGTAGCAGACCGAGTAGAGCGGTATCCGGGAGAACCCAAGGCGGCGCTTGACGAGGTAGTTGCCCCGGCCCGCATCGACCTCGGCGGCCCCGGTGGCAGCCGCGTACCTGACGGACTCCGCCAGCAGCCAGGCGTAGGTGTGCAGTTCGGGCAGCGTGCCGTAGTCGAGTCCGGCGGCCCAGAGGTAGAGCGTGCTGCCATGCCGCAGGCAGAGGAACCCCCCGGCCAGTTCCCGCCCGTGCTCGGCGGCCAGGAGCACGGCCCCCGGGACCTGCGCGACCGCGTGGAATACGTCCAGGCCGTAGAGTGCGACACCGTGCCGCGCCGCGGCCGCGCCGGCGAGCCGCGTGAACGCCGGGAGGACGGGTGTCATCTCGGCGCCGCGCAGGGCCGCCAGGCGAAGCCCGGCATCGTTCGCCCGGCGCCACTGGCGGCCGAACTCCTGCCGCGCCTTGCCCGAGCCGATCGAGGCCTGAAACGCGGCCATGGAGCCCCGCACCGGCGCCAGATGCGAGCCGGTCGTGCGGACGGCGATGCCGTCCTCGACCTCGGTCCAGGCCCGCGGATGCCGCAGCCCGGGAAACACGGCAGCGACCGCCCCCGCCTCCCTCGCCCACGCCAGGCCGTGCGCGACCACGGTCCTGATCTCCCACGGGCTGGCGGCGTCCAGCCCGTAGGTGGCGTAGGGCGACGGCCCGTAGATCACCGGCTTGCCAGCCCAGGTATCACCGACCCCGGCTTCGGCCTCGAACGCAGCCCAGGCCGGGCTCCCGTCGATCAGGTAGAACGGGGCGGCCAGCCGCCCCGTGTGCAGGACCCGGGCCTCGCGTACCGGGTCCGTGCGCACCTTCCGCCACGCCAGCGCCCATTCCCGGCTCCCGAACGGATGCGGCGCCGACCACTGCGGGGCGTGGTCAGGAGCAAGCCACCGGGCGGCCACGTGGTCAGCCCCTCCCCGGTGGCGCCGTGCGCGGCGCCAGAATGGGCGCCCGAATGATGGTGGGGCCTTGGTTCGGATGCATGCAGACCTCCCCGGTAGCCCGGACATTGCCGCGTCCCGCAGTGGGCCGGTGCAGGGGCCCGCTGTTCGGGGACCGCACCAGGAGTGTGCGCCGCCGCGCCGGATGCCTATGTTGCAGTTCGCTTGACGGCTGCATTGCAGGCCAGGTCACGCGGCATATCCGGTGTCGCCGTACCAATGCCGGGGATAACGGGCACGTGAGCGCCTCAGCAGAGCCTCCCCGCTACAAGGTGCGCGTCGAGATCCCCCACGTCAGCGGCACGAGCGAGTGGCGCGCTGCGGCCACGGCATTCCAGGAGGGGCTGGCCGCGCAGCCCAGTCTCCTGGTGACCGAAAGGCAGATCGAGTTCCTGACGCGCCAGCGCCGTGACTATGTCCGCGTGTCGGTCACGGTCGAGGCAGCCCATGCGGCGGAGGCGGCCGTGGTCACCTGGGCCGTGCTGCTCCAGATCGCCGGCTCGGACTCCGCGGGCTGGGACCTCGCTGGCGCCTCCGCCGAGATAAGACCCGCCGGACCTGCAGATCGGCACGGGCGAGGTTAGGCAGCCGCTGGCCCAGCCGCCGGCGACGTAGCCCACTTGGCGGGCGGCGTCCCGTTCAGGGCGGTCTGCTAAGGTCCGGCCGCATGACCTTTGACGTGGGCAAAGTGCGTGCCCTCTACCCGGCACTGGCGGACGGTTATGCCTACCTGGACGGGGCGGCGGGCACGCAGATGCCCAGCCCGGTGATCGATGCGATCGCCGGGGCGTACCGCGGGGGGATCGGGAACACCGGCGGTGCGTTCCCGGCGAGCGAGCGGTCACAGATGATCAACGATGAGTGCCGGGCGGCAGTGGCCGACCTGACCGGCGGTGACGCGCGGGGCGTCATCCTGGGCCCGAACATGACCACGCTGACGTACCGGCTGGCCCGGACCCTGGCGGCCGACTGGGGCCCGGGCGACGAGGTCGTGGTCACCCGGCTGGACCACGACGCGAACGTGCGGCCGTGGGTGCAGGCCGCGACGGCGGCCGGGGCCACGGTGCGCTGGGCCGAGGTGCAGTTGCCCGAGGGCGACGTCCCGGCCGCGGTGTTCGCCGCGCTGATCTCGGAGCGGACCCGGCTGGTCGCGGTCACCGCGGCGAGCAACCTGATCGGCACCCGGCCCGACGTGCCCGCGATCACCGCGCTGGCGCGCTCCGCCGGGGCGCTCAGCTACGTCGACGGCGTGCACGCCACCCCGCACGGGCCGGTCGACGTGCACGCGCTCGGCGCCGACTTCTACGCCACCAGCGCGTACAAGTGGTCGGGGCCGCACATCGGCGCGGTCGTGGCCGACCCGGCGCTGCTGGAATCACTGCATCCGGACAAGCTCGCGCCCGCGCCCGATTACGTGCCCGACCGGTTCGAGCAGGGCACGCTGCCGTTCGCCGACCTGGCCGGGGTGACGGCCGCCGTGGAGCACCTGGCCTCGCTGGCCGGCCCGGCGCCGGGCGCCGCGACCCGGCGGGAGCGGGTCCTGGCCGGCATGGCCGCGGCCGAGGCGCACGAGCAGGCCCTGTTCGGGGTGCTGCTCGGCGGGCTGGACGCGATGGAGCACGTCACCACCTACGGCAAGGCCGCGCGGCGCACCGCGACCGCGTACTTCAACGTCGCCGGCCACACCCCGCGCGAGGTTGCCGAGCACCTGGCCGCGCGCAAGGTCAACGTGTGGGACGGCGACAACTACGCCTGGGAACTGGCCGGCGTGCTCGGCCTGCGCGACTCGGGCGGCGCCATCCGCGCGGGGCTGGTGCACTACAACGACCGCTCCGACGTCGACCGGCTCCTCGCCGCCGTCGCCGAACTCGACCGATGACAGGCTCGCAGGTCACAGAGTTGTCAAACGGTCGTTTTGGGAGTAAATTCCCTGACACGTAGAAGCACAGCGGCGGCTGGACGTTCTGATTGCTTAGTGGGGGGTGGGTTCGCTGCGCTTGCACCGTAGCCGCGACGCCCTTGCCCGAACGCACGTGGGCTACCCGCCGCGGGACCTCCGGCTCCACTGGCGCGCCCTTTCGCTGCGCGCCGACCGGGAATCCGGCATGGTCACGGCCTTCCGCCCGAAGGGCAGGCCGTCTTTCGAACTGCCCATGCACATAACGATCCGCGACGGATCCGGGCACTCGTAGCAGTGGACCCGGCCGCCCACGCATTCACGCGATCGGGCGGCGCTCCGGCAATCGCGCGGCACCCGGGCAGCTGACTGGTTCGCGGTAGCTGCCGGCTCTTCGGCTACCCGCGCGTATCTGGGTTCCGGAGACAACCGCGCTTTGCGCTGGAACAAGTCATGTCGGCATGGGCGAGAAAGGCAGTTGTGATGGCGGTTACGGTCCTGCGGAACGCGTCGGTCCTGGATGCCGAGCGTGGGGAACTGGCCGAGGGACAGTCGGTGGCGGTCGAAGGCGGCCGGATCGCCGACGTCGGCCCTGGCCTTTCCGCTCCCGATGACGCCGCGGTCATCGACGTCGCGGGCAAGACCGTCATGCCGGGCCTGATCGACGCGCACACCCATCCCACGTCCGTCTCGTTCGATTTCGCCTCGTCGGAGTGGCCGCCGACCTACGTGGCCGCGATTGCGGGACGGGCCCTGGAAGGCATGCTCGCGCGCGGGTTCACCACGATCCGGGACGCTGGGGGCGGCGACCATGGCCTGGCCCGCGCGGTCGGCGAAGGGTACTTCACTGGCCCGCGGATCTTCTACGGCGGCAAGCAGCTGAGCCAGACCGGCGGGGCCGGGGACTACCGGGCGCCCAGCCGGCGGACCTGGGAGGACAACTACTACGCCAACACGATCGGCGTGATCTGCGACGGCGTGCCCGAGGTCCGCCGGGCGGTCCGGGAAGAGGTCCGCCGCGGGGCGCACCACATCAAGGTGTACCTCAGCGGCGCCGTCGACGCTCCCTCCGACCGGGTCGACTCCACCCAGTTCTCCATCGAGGAACTCGACGCGATCGTCGAGGAAGCCACCGCCGCCAATATTTACGTCGCCGGGCACGCCTACACCTCGCGGGCGATCAACCGGGGGCTGAAGTGCGGAGTGCGCAGCATCGAGCACGGCAACCTGATGGATGAGTCCAGCATCCCGCTGTTCCAGCGCCACGGCGCGTTCTACGTGCCGACCATCGTCACCTACCACACCCTGGCCGAGAAGTCCCGCGAGGGTCTGCTGGACCCCGAGATCGACGAGAAGCTGCACGTCGTGATCGGCGGCGCGCTCGGCGCGCTGGAGATGGCGCACAAGGCAGGGATCCCGATCGTGTACGGCACCGACCTGTTCGCTGACATGCACGGCCGGCAGCTGCAGGAGTTCATCATCCGCTCCGAGGTGCAGCCCCCGGCCGACCTGATCCGCTCCGCCACGACCGTCGCGGCCCGGCTGCTGCGGCGCGAGGGCGAGCTGGGCGTGGTGGCGCCCGGCGCGCTGGCCGACCTGCTGGTCATCGACGGCAACCCGCTGGACGACATCCGGGTGCTGACCACGCCCGGCCAGACACTGAAGTTGATCATGAAAGAGGGCGCGGTCTACAAGAACGAGCTCTAACCCCAGTCCTGCCATCTCAGTCTGAGTGCCCGGAAGGAACCCGAGATGACGTCGGTACCCCCGCAGCAACGTCGATCACGACCGAAGCTCTGCCGCCTGCTGGCGGCGAGTGCCGTAGTGCTGGCTCTCGCCGCGGCCGGCTGCAGCAGCAGCGGCAGCTCGTCCTCGGGGAACACCCCGGTCAAGGGGGGCACCGCGGTGTGGGCCGAGCCCCCGTCCAGCTCGCCGACGTACATCTTCCCGTACACGGACGCCAACGACGAGAGCAATATCAACAACTTCGAATTCCAGTACCTGCTGTACCGGCCCCTGTACTGGTTCGGCCAGAACGGCCAGCCGGTGGTGAACTACGGGCTCAGCGTGGCCAACGCGCCGACGGTCAGCGGCAGGACCCTGACGATCACGCTGAAGCACTACATGTGGTCCGACGGCACCCAGGTCACCGCGGATGACGTGGCGTTCTGGCTGAACATGGAGCTGGCAGTGCCGCAGGACTTCGGCTCCTACAACGGGTTCCCGGCGAACACGACCAACATCAAGGTGGTCGGCCCGACCGAGCTGCAGCTGACCATGGACAAGCCGTACTCGGTGACCTGGTTCCTGTACAACGAGCTGAGCCAGGTCTCGCCGATGCCGGCCGCCTGGGACCGCACCGCATCGGGCCCGAGCCACTGCGACACCACCGTCAGCGACTGCGCGGCGGTGTACAAGTACCTGGCCGCCCAGGCCAAGGACCAGTCCACCTATGCGACGTCGCCGCTCTGGAGCGTCGTGGACGGGCCGTGGAAGCTGAGCTCGTTCAACGCCGACGGCCACATCTCGTTCGTGCCGAACCCGAAGTACTCCGGCCCGGTGAAGCCGAAGCTCGCCAAGTTCGTGGAGGTGCCGTTCACCACGGACTCCGCCGAGTACGACGTGCTGCGCTCACCAAACTCCAGCACCAAGATCGACGTGGGGTACCTGCCGACCCAGGACGCTCCGGCCAAGCCGGCCAACGCGGCCGCGGGCCCCAACCCCGTGTCGGGCTACACCATGTCCCCGCTGTACGCGTGGGGCATCAACTACTACGTGCTGAACTACCAGTCCAGCGACGGCGACCACGGCGCGGTCTTCAAGCAGCTCTACTTCCGGGAGGCGATGGCCTACGAGCTGAACCAGGCCGCGGTGATCAGCGGGCCGCTGCGCGGTTACGGCGTGCCCACGGTCGGCCCGGTGGGCAGCACCCCGGCATCGAAGTGGCTGTCGGCGACGGGCAAGAAGGGTGACCCGTTCCCGTACAACCCGGCCAAGGCCAAGACGCTGCTGACCAGCCACGGCTGGAAGGTGGTCCCGAACGGCACCACCACCTGCGTGAAGCCCGGCACAGCGTCGGACGAGTGCGGCGCGGGGATCACCGCGGGCACCCCGCTGACCTTCAGCTACGTCTACGCGTCCGGGGTGTCGTGGGTCCAGTCGGAGGTGACGGAACTGCAGTCCAACGCGGCGTCGCTCGGGATCAAGCTGACTCTGCAGCCCAAACCGATCGCCGATGTGATCGATCAGACCGTGGGCAACTGTGTGGTCAACAAGGACCCCTGCAACTGGGACATGGCGAACTGGGGCGCCGGCTGGTCGTTCTCCCCGAACTACCTGCCGACCGGCGACACGCTGTTCGAGTGCGGAGCGCTGGCGAACTCGGGCGGGTACTGCGACAAGACCAACGACTCGCTGATCCAGCAGACCCTGACGAACTCCAGCCTGCAGCTGTTCTACAAGTGGCAGAACTACCTGGCCCCGCGACTGCCGGTCATGTGGGAGCCGAATGGGGTCTCCAGCCTGACCGAGGTGGCGAACAACCTGAAGGGGGTCCTTCCGCAGAGCCCGACGCTCAGCATCACGCCCGAATCCTGGTACTTCGTGAAGTGACGGTCGCCCGCAAGGCGACGCAAGGGAAGGAGAGGCCCAGGCGATGCCATTTTACGAGAGAGGTAATGTCCGAATCCGTTATGAGGAGGCTGGCAGCGGCTTTCCGCTCCTGGTTACGCCGGGCGGCGGGCTGAACTCGCGAGTCAGCAACTGGCCCACCGCAGTAATCAACGCCATGGAAGCTTTCAAGAACGACTTCCGCTGCATAACAATGGACCAGCGCAACGCCAACGGCGGTGAGTCCACTGGCCCCATCGACGTCGATGATCCATGGGGCGCGTTCGCCGATGACCAGCTGGGGCTGATGGACCACCTCGGCATTCGCGAGTTCTTCTTCATGGGTTACTGCATTGGCGGCTGCTTCGCCCTCAAGCTCATCGAGCGCGCGCCCGACCGCGTTGCAGCTGGCGTCATCTGCCAAACCGTCGGGCACCGGCCAGAGAACCCGGATGTCATGTACGACTCCGGCCGGGATGTCTGGGCTCCGGAGCTGCTTGCCAGGCGGCCCGGCCTGACCATGGCGACGATCGAGGCTTACCTGCATAGCCTGTACCGGCGCCAT
This sequence comes from Streptosporangiaceae bacterium, assembly GCA_030039095.1. Next base: position 1,647 of record JASHQP010000030.1, on the reverse strand, counting down.
CCAGACTTCGTATACAGCGTCTCGCGTGACTTCGCGCGCTCGTGCCCGACGCCGTTGCTGGTCTTGCCGGACGACAGCCCGGCGCATCCGTACCAGACGTCCGTCGACGTCGCGGCGCTGGCGCCGAATGCCACATCGACGGTCTACCCCTGGCTCGAGCCGCCCGAGTTGAAGACCAGGACGATCAACGAAGTGCGCGTGTTCCTCCGGAGCCACCAGCCTCAGGAAACCGCGGCTCAATAGCTAGCATGAACAGATCTCCAGCCTGGTCCGTGAGCCGCTGGTAACTCGATTCGGCCATTGAGCCACGCCCGCGAACGCCGATGACCCTACCTGACCCGATCGTCTGCATCTGGATCGCCAGACGCCGCTGGCGAGTTGTTCGTCACGGCGGCGAACTCCCACTGGTGGCCCTCCGGATCGAGGGCTGCGTAGCTGCGCACGCCCCACGGCTGGTCCTGCGGCGCGCTGAGCACGGCGGCGCCCTGTTGCTGCGCTCGCTCGAAGTGGGTGTCGACGTCCTCCACGATGACGGTGATGGCATGAGTCAGCAGCGGCCAGGACCGCCCGGACGCCTCCTCGAAATGCGGTGCTCGTTCGCGCATCCACACCTTGAAGTCGGCATCGTGACCCGAGATCATCACGACCCCGCCGTCAGGCCCTCTCAGGCGCGCGGTGAGATTGTGCTCGCCCCGGTCGAACCGCTTCGTCTCGGTAAACCCGAAGACCCGGCACAGCCAATCGAGGGCCGCGAAGGGGTCTTCGTACCCAAGGTGAGGCACCACCTTCTGCCTGGCACGTCGGGTCACTTCACGAGACTACACAGAGCCGGCATCGCGAGCAGGTCGTGGCGCGCCCGTACATGTTTCTGGGCCTCCCGGGACTCTGCGCAAGCCCTGGTGTGCGTCGGACAGATCCTTGTACGCCCCGCACGTTGGCGGACGGGACCACACTTTCATGGCTCTGGCCGCTGTTGAGCGCACGCGGACCGCGGTCTCCGATCAGAGTTAGTGGAGTCTCTTCGCTCGACGCAGCCGACTCTATGGGTTTGTCGCTGCGGCCAGTGAGCTCCGGCGCACCTGGCCTGAGCATGCGGGCGAGCGGTGGGCCCACGCCCGTCAAGGTGGCATCCGGCCCGTGTGCGGCCCACCGACCGATGTCGTCTCCAAGCCCAGCAACTGCAGATGACCGTCGTTGGCGTTACGTTCTGGGAGGTACGCGCTAATGCGTCGTGGTCAGCTTGGCAATGATCATGAAAGCGCTGGTAGCGTCCGTGACTGTGAAGTCGATACTGTTCCCGGCGCGTGATCCTGTGCTGGTCTTGCCCTTCGCAACTCAAGGGGGCGTAGGCGAGATTCAAGTTCAATATAGTGAAGCCACCGATCCGGCCGCTGTCGGCCTTAACATAGTGGCGGCATCTTTCGATTGGGAGCGGTTCCGTGGATTCCCGGTAATTCGTGCGGGCGTGAGTTTCAGCCATGAAGGATATCGTGCTATTTTTGGTTGGCTCCAGATCATTACGAGGACCAACACAGAATCAGCTGATGTTGAGATAACAGTGGACGTGCCGCCAGTGCTCGCAGACACAGGCTGCCCATTGGCTGATTATGGCTACCTTCCAACGATGTTCGACGCGCCAGCTAATCC
>JASHQP010000381.1 GCA_030039095.1 Streptosporangiaceae bacterium | reverse complement strand
GTAGACGCCCATGAACCGGTCCTGCAGCAGCCGGATCACCTCGTAGCCGTGCCGCGGTGCCTCATCGAGCAGCTTGAGGAGGTAGAGCCGGAGCCCGCCATGCCTGAAAACTGGGCTCACGCCTGCTCACCTTGCCCTGTCGGCGCAGAAGTCGGACTGGCCTTAACGGTACGCTCCCCGCTATCCGGTGAACCTGACGGCGGGTCGTCCGCCCGTGCGAGCAGCGTCACGTCGCCGGTCATGCTGGTCAGGCTGATGTCGGCCGAGCCGGATCCCAGCGTGGCGGACAGCACCGCCCGCCCGGGGGCGGGCGCGGGGCTCAGCGGCTCGAAGTTGCTGCGCAGGCGGCCGGACGTGGACCGCAGGTCCACCCGGGCGCTCGCCGACGCCGGGATGCGGACGGAAACGTCGCCGGAGACCGCGGAGACCCTGGTCCCGCTCGAGCCGGGAACGTCGAGGTCGGCCGTTACCTGGCCGCTGACGGTCCGGGCGGACAGGCGCCCGATCGCGCTGCCGGCCAGGGTCAGGTCGCCGGAAACCGAGCTGAACTTCAGGTCGCCGCTGATGCCGCGCCCCTCTACGTTCCCGGATACCGTCTTGGCGTCCACGCTGCCGGTCACGCCATCCAGGGTGATGTCTCCGGACACGCTTTTGGCGGATATATTCGCGGAGATTCCGGACACGATCGTGGCGGCGTTGATGACGCTGACTTGCGTCGGGCAGCCGGCGGGCACGGTGATCGTGACGTCGGCCGAGTGCCGCTGCGGGCGCAGCCAGCCGCGCAGGCCGCCGGGCTGCAGGTCCTCGTAGGTGACGGTCAGGATCCCGGCCTCGTGGGTTACCAGCAGCGGCTGGCCGCTCAGGCTGGCGACGTCCAGCGATGGCGGGTCCTGGCTGGCCAGGACCGCGACGGATCCCGAGATCACCCGGACCCGCAGCGCCGCGAGGTCCGGCAGCTCGAGTGTCCGCGGGGAGTCGATGGTCCAGCGAGGCATCGCCGTCCCCCCTCCCTTCGTCGCATAAACTCTTACCTACATACGATATATCGTGTCTGCAAGTGGTCCCGGCGGTGTGGCGCCGGCGCGGCCCGGCGCCTACACTTCGCCGCCGGTGTCCTCCAGGTCTGCCACATCGCCCAGGCCGGCCAGCTCGCTGTCTTCCTCGTCGAGTTCGCCGGTGTCCTCGTCGAGCCGCGCGAGCCAGCTGGCCAGGGCGTCGACCGGGGACGCGGCGTCCGGGTGCAGGTCGATGAACTCGCGCAGCCGCACGGCGAGCCAGCCGAGCGTGACCCGGTCCTCGCCGCGCCTCTCCTCGAGTTCCTCGAGCCCACGGTCGGTGAAGTACATCGGGGTCAGCCCCTGATGGCCAGCGCGGTCTCGACCAGGCGGGCGTGCTCCTCGGCGTGGGCCTTGGCCGAGCCGATCGCGGGCGCCGAGGATGCCGGAAGCGACACCACCTGTATCGGCCGGTTCAGCAGCCCGGTAAGGCGCATCGCCATGTAGGGCCAGGCCCCCATGTTGGCCGGCTCCTCCTGCACCCAGATCACCGACTGGGCCGCCGGGTACCGTGACACCTCCGCCGCGATCTCGTCGGCCGGCAGCGGGTAGAGCCGCTCGACCCGGGCGATCGCGACGTCGGCGCGGCCTTCGGCCCGGCGGCGTTCCGCCAGGTCGTAGTAGATCTTGCCGGAGCAGAGCAGCACCTGCCGCACCGCGGCCGTGTCGAGGTCGTCCGGCTCGCCGATCACCGGCCGGAACGAGCCGCTGGTGAAGTCAGCGACCGCCGAGGTCGCCGCCTTGAGCCGCAGCATCGACTTCGGCGTGGCCACGATCAGCGGCTTGATCCGCGAGGACAGGACCTGCCAGCGCAGCAGGTGGAAGTAGTTCGCGGGCGTCGTGGGTACCGCGACAGCCATATTCTCCTGCGCGCACAGCGCCAGGAACCGCTCGATCCTGGCCGAGGAGTGGTCGGGGCCCTGGCCCTCGTAGCCGTGCGGCAGCAGCAGCACCACGCTGGAGCGCTGGCCCCACTTCTGCTCGCCCGAGCTGATGAACTCGTCCACGATCGTCTGGGCCCCGTTGACGAAGTCGCCGAACTGGGCCTCCCAGCACACCAGCGCCCCGGGCCTGGCGACCGAGTAGCCGTACTCGAAGCCGACCGCGGCGAACTCCGACAGCAGCGAGTCGTACGTGTGAAACCGCGCCGTGGGGGAGTTGAACCTGCGCAGCGGCGTGTACTCCTCGCCGGTGTGCCGGTCGACGATGACCGCGTGCCGCTGGCCGAACGTGCCCCGCCTGGTGTCCTGACCGACCAGCCGGACCGTGTGGCCGTCGATGAGCACGCTGCCGAACGCCAGCAGCTCACCGGTGGCCCAGTCGATCGCGTCCTGCTCGATCATGGTCGCGCGCCGGTGCAGCTGGGGCTGCAGCCTCGGGTGCGGGGTGAAGCCATCGGGCAGGTTGAGCTGGGTGTCGATGATCCGCTTGATGATCTCCTCGGAGATCGCGGTCGCCGTGGCGCCGTGGTCGGCCGGCTGCGGGACGCTCGGCTGCGGCAGGACCGCACCCGGGTCGGTCGGCTGCCGGGATGCGTCCCTGGTCTCGGTGAACGCGCGCTCGAGTTCCTGCTGGTAGTCGCGGAGCGCCTGCTCCGCCTCCTCCAGCGTGATGTCGCCGCGCCCGATCAGGGACTCGGTGTAGAGCTTGCGCACCGACCGCTTGGCGTCGATCAGGTCGTACATCCGGGGCTGGGTGAACGACGGGTTGTCCGCCTCGTTGTGGCCCCGCCGCCGGTAGCAGATCATGTCGATGACGACGTCTTTCCTGAACTCCTGGCGGTACTCGAAGGCCAGCCTGCCCACCCGGACGACGGCCTCGGGGTCGTCGCCGTTGACGTGGAAGATCGGCGCCTGGATCATGCGCGCGACGTCGGTCGAGTACACGCTGGACCGCGAGTACTCCGGCGCGGTGGTGAAGCCGACCTGGTTGTTCACCACGATGTGCACCGTGCCACCGGTCCGGTAGCCCCGCAGCTGGGACAGCTCGAGGGTCTCGGCCACCACGCCCTGGCCGGCGAACGCTGCGTCGCCGTGGATCAGGACCGGCAGCACCGTGAAGCCCGGCTCGCCCATGTCGATGACGTCCTGCTTGGCCCGGACCACGCCCTCGAGCACCGGGTCGACCGCCTCCAGGTGGCTCGGGTTGGCGACCAGCGAGATCGGGATCGACGTCGCGTTGCCGGGGGAGTAGCTGCCCTCCGCGCCGAGGTGGTACTTGACGTCGCCGCTGCCGTGCGTGGTGGCCGGGTCGATGTTGCCCTCGAACTCGGCGAAGATCTGCCCGTACGACTTGCCCACGATGTTCGCGAGCACGTTGAGCCTGCCCCGGTGTGCCATGCCGATCACGGCCTCGTCCAGCCGTTCCTGGGCGGCCGCGGTGAGCACGGCGTCGAGCAGCGGGATCAGCGACTCGGCCCCCTCCAGCGAGAACCGGCGCTGGCCGACGAACTTCGTCTGCAGGAACATCTCGAACGCCTCGGCGACGTTCAGCCGGGACAGGATCCGCACCTGGTCGTCGTGCTCCGCCCTGGGGTGCGGGCGCTCCACGCGCGCCTGGATCCAGGCCCGCTCCTCCGGGTTCTGGATGTGCATGTACTCGATGCCGATGGTGCGGCAGTACGAATCCCGCAGCACGCCAAGGATCTCCCGGAGCTTCATCCTCGGCTTGCCGCCGAACCCGCCGGTTGCGAAGTCGCGCTCCAGGTCCCACAGGGTCAGCCCGTGCTGGTTGATGTCCAGGTCCGGATGCTTGCGCTGCTTGTACTCCAGCGGGTCGGTGTCGGCCATCAGGTGGCCGCGGACCCGGTACGCGTGGATGAGCTCGTGGACCCTGGCCGCCTTCGACAGGTCGTCCTCGTGGCCGGCCGGGATGTCCTTGACCCAGCGGACCGGCTCGTACGGGATCCGCAGCGACTGGAACATGTCGTCGTAGAAGCCGTGCTCGCCGAGCAGCAGCGCGTGGATCACCCGCAGGAAATCGCCGGACTGCGCGCCCTGGATGATCCGGTGATCGTAGGTGGACGTGAGCGTGACCGTCTTGCTGATCGCGAGCTGGGTCAGGGTCTCCTCGGACGCACCCTGGTAGGCGGCCGGGTACTCCATCGCCCCGACGCCGACGATGCACCCCTGGCCGGTCACCAGCCGCGGCACCGAGTGCTCGGTGCCGATCGTGCCCGGGTTGGTCAGGCTGATCGTGGTGCCGGCGAAGTCGTCGACCGCGAGCTTGCCGGCGCGGGCCTTGCGGACGATGTCCTCGTACGCCATCCAGAAGTGGCGGAAGTCCATGGTCTCGGCGGCCTTGATCGCGGGCACGAGCAGCTGGCGGGAGCCGTCGCTCTTGCGCACGTCGATGGCCAGGCCGAGGTTGATGTGCTCGGGCTGGACCAGGACCGGCTTGCCGTCCTCCTCGCCGTAGGCGTAGTTCATCTCCGGGGACCAGGCCAGCGCCCGCACCACCGCGTAGCCGATGAGGTGGGTGAACGACACCTTGCCGCCGCGTCCCCTGCCGAGGTGGTTGTTGATCACTATCCGGTTGTCGGCCAGGAGCTTGGCCGGGATCGCGCGCACGCTGGTCGCGGTGGGCACGGTGAGGCTCGCGGTCATGTTCGCCGCGGTGCGGGCTGCGGCCCCGCGCAGCCGGACCTGGCTGGCGTGCTGCGCGTCGGCCGGCGGCACGGCGGGCCGGGCCGGTGCCGGGAGGGTCGACGAGATCGGG
>JASHQP010000380.1 GCA_030039095.1 Streptosporangiaceae bacterium | reverse complement strand
CCACTCCCGCTGCAGCGGCTCGACAAGCGCCGGATCCAGGACCGCGAACACGCCGTTGGACTCGACTGGATGCCGCAGGCGCACGCCGGGCACCCCGCCGACGCCGTCGGCGAGCCGCCGCGCCATGGCGTTCGCGTGCTGGGCGCTGCGCAGCCATAGCTGGTCGTCCAGCAGCGCGCCGAACTGTGCCGACAGGTAGCGCATCTTGGAGGCCAGCTGCATCTGCTGCTTGCGCTGGAACCGGACGTCCGCGATCAGCGCCGGGTTCATCACGATCAGCGCCTCGGCTCCAACGGCGCCGTTCTTGGTGCCGCCGAAGCTGAGCACGTCCACGCTCGCCGCGAGATCGGACAGCGGGCAGCCGAGGAAGGCGGCCGCGTTGGCCAGCCGGGCGCCGTCCATGTAGATGAGCAGATCGCTCGCGTGGCAGAAGTCCCCGAGGCGCTGCAGCTCCGCGACCGTGTAGCAGGTGCCGACCTCGGTCGCCTGCGTGATCGCCACGACGTGCGGCTGTGACCGGTGCTCGTCGCCACGACCCGTCAGCCGGGTCGCGACAAGCTCCGGGGTCAGCTTGCCGTCCGGGGTCGGCACGGTCAGCAGCTTGCAGCCGAGAACCCGCTCGGCCGCCCCGCACTCGTCCACGTTGAGGTGCGCCTCCTCGGCGCATATCACGGCGTCGTACGGGCGCAGCATCAGGCTGATGCCGAGCACGTTCGCGGCGGTGCCGTTGAAGACGAAATACGCACCGCTGGCACCGAACTCACTCGTGAGCTGAGCGGCGACCCGCTCGGTCCACGGGTCGTCGCCGTACGCGGTCACGTCACCCCGGCTGGCGGCGCCGAGCGCGGCCAGCACGGCCGGGTGGGCGCCGGCGTGGTTGTCGCTGCCGAAGCTCTTCCGGGGCAGCGCTTGCGGAGGTGTCAGCATCGAAGTCACTGACTGAGCGTAGCGGGCTCCCAGTGGGTACCCTTAGGGGTATACGGGTCAGGGGGCGCGCAGCGAGGGATGCACCGGCAGAACGCGGCCCCGCCTCCGGCGCCCGGCACAAGACCAGCTGCCACTATTTCAGGGGTGCCAAGTGTCGCGCCGCCTCGCTAGCATCACGCTGGACAACATCGGCGACCTGCCGCCCAGGTGCCGCCGGTGCGTCTTCTGGGAACTCGACCCGGTGAGCTACGCCAGGGCCCACGAGGAGGCGGACCCACGGCTGGAAAAGGAGTCCTGGGTCTCCTCCGTGCTGCTGGAGTGGGGCAGCTGCGGCAAGATTATCTACGTTGACGGCGTTCCGGCCGGGTATGTGATGTATGCCCCCCCACATCACGTTCCGCGGTCTGTCGCGTTTCCCACGAGTCCGGTGAGCGCCGATGCCGTGCTGCTGATGACCGCGCACGTGCTGAGCGAGTTCGCGGGCGGCGGGCTGGGCCGGATGCTCGTCCAGGGCGTGGCCAAGGACATGACCAGGCGCGGTGTGAAGGCCATCGAGGCCTTCGGCGACCTTAAGTGGGACGGCCCGTCCTGTGTGGTTCCCGCCGAGTACCTGCTGGCCGTCGGGTTCAAGACCGTGCGCCAGCACACCCGGTACCCGCGGCTGCGGCTCGAGCTCAAGACCGTGCTGTCCTGGCGCGAGGACGTCGAGGTCGCCCTGGAGCGCCTCCTCGGCTCCATGACTCCCGAACGCGCCCTACGTTTGGCGTAGAAACGGGCGCCACGCTTTTGCGGAGCCCGTTTCTGGCAGGGTGCTGGTTGTCGGGGAGCGGAGCCCCCCAACCGCCTAGATGAAGTCGGCGAGCTCGCGGAGCAGGGCCGACTTCGGCCGGGCCCCCACGATCTCCTTGACGACCTCTCCGTCCTTGAAGACGGACAGCGTCGGGATGTTCAGGATGCGGTACTTCCGCGACGTGACCGGGTTGTCGTCCACGTTCAGCTTGACCACGTCGATCTTGTCAGCGTGCTCGCTGGCGATCTCCTCGAGGACCGGCGAGACCTGCCGGCACGGACCGCACCACTCGGCCCAGTAGTCCACGACGACGGGCTTCTCGCTCTTGAGAACCTCGTCCTCGAAGGTCGCGTCGGTTACGGCTCGGGTTGCGCCCATCGTGCGGTGTTCCTTTCCATTCTCTAGTTGAGTTGGCCGCGAGGCCGGGGCTGCGATCCTCCGCCCCCCGCCTCAGGTCTGAAGGTCCGCCAGGTCCGCCAGCCACCGCTCGGCGTCCAGGGCGGCGGCACACCCGGTCCCGGCCGCGGTCACGGCCTGGCGGTAGGTATGGTCGACCACATCACCCGCGGCGAACACGCCGTCGATCGCGGTGCGCGTGGATGGCTGGTCGACGATCAGGTAGCCCTCGGGGTCGGTCGCCAGCTGCCCGGTAAAGAGCTCGCTGCGCGGGTCATGGCCGATGGCCACGAACACGCCGGTCACCGCCAGCTCGCTTTCCTCGCCGGTCCTGGTGTTCCGCAGGCGGACCCCGGTCACCCGGTCCTCGCCGAGGATCTCGGTGACCACGCTGTCCCAGGCGAACTTCACCTTCGGGTTGGTGAAGGCCCGGTCCTGCATGATCTTGGAGGCGCGGAGCGCGTCCCGCCGGTGGATCACGGTCACCGACCGCGCGAAGCGCGTGAGGAAGGTGGCCTCCTCCAGGGCGGAATCGCCGCCGCCGACGACCGCGATGTCCTGCTCCCTGAAGAAGAAGCCGTCACAGGTCGCACACCAGGACACGCCGTGGCCGGCCAGCAGGTCCTCGCCCGGCACGTTCAGCTGGCGGTAGGCCGAGCCGGTCGCGATGATCACGGTCTTCGAGAGGTAGGTATCGCTGCCCACCCTGACCACCTTGGGGCTGGCGGTCAGGTCCACCTCGGTGACGTCGTCGGTGATCAGCTCGGCGCCGAAGCGCTCGGCCTGCTTGCGCATCGAGTCCATCAGGTCGGGGCCGAGCACCCCGTCGGGGAAGCCCGGGTAGTTCTCGACGTCCGTGGTCTTCATCAGCGCGCCGCCGGAGGTCACCGAGCCCTCGAACAGCAGGGGGCGCAGCCGGGCCCGCGCCGCGTACAGCGCGGCCGTGTATCCGGACGGGCCGGAGCCGATGACGATGACATCACGAACGTCGGTCACTTCTTGCTGCCCTTCTGTGCAACACGCAGCGGCGTCAACAGATCCGGGGGCCCGGAGATTCCCGCGGTCACCGCGCAGTCAGGGAGTGGCGGCCGTGATGTGCCGCAGCACGTCGCTGCCCGACGCGCTGCAGCCGGTGCCCACCACCCATATCTGCATCGGGCCGGTTTCCGCTGCCTCCGTGACGATAACCGTGGCTGCGGCCCCGCGGTAGTGCGCCACGTCGACGAGCAGCACCAGACTTCCCGCGGCTATCCGGTTGACGCATCCCCGCAGGGATGCCAGCGGGACGTCCGCGAACGTTCCCGTCTGCCCGCCCGGCACCGCACCAGGGCTGGCTGGCCCGGAATGCGCGGGAGACTTCTCGTTCAGGCCCGTCTTCGTGAGTCGCGCGCCGTACTTCCTGACGTCCGCGGTCACCTCGCTGGTGAGCGCGGCCGGGGTGAAGTCGGTGCCGGTCGTGATCGGGGTGATGCTGTCCTCGCGCCCGCCGCGCTGGTACTGCAGGGCAGGGCCCGAGCTGGGCGCCGCCGCTCTGGCCATCGGCTCGTTGGCCGCCCTGCTGGCGGGCGCGGCGTCGGGCACGCCCGACGCCGCGCTCCTCGGCGATGGGCCGCCGTGCCCCACGACCTCGTAGATGCCGCCGGCGACGAGCACCATCGCTGCCGCGGCGGCGAGGCCGCTCAGCGCGAG